>JAUVXZ010000129.1 GCA_030603345.1 Pseudomonadota bacterium | reverse complement strand
CATGATCTTTACCTGCATCAATGTGTTGCCCACACCCGTTGGGATCACTGTTCCGCCAATCATTTTTACAGACTCATCCAGCATGAAGGCAAGAGGCCACATGTGGTAATTAAAGGTGTTGATGATGCGGTCTCCCTGCTTAAAGCCTATCCCACAGAGGCCCTCTGCCCATGAAGTATCCTTATAATCCCATTCTCCAGGTTGCCAAATGAGACCAGGGTTGATGTAGATTCTTCTCAACCTGCCAGGATCGATGGTCTCAAATCCACCGAAAGGTGGATCCTGCTTCTGACGCTCTACCACATCGCTAATGCGCAGAACGGGCAGCTTCTCGAGGTCTTCCAAGCCGCGAATGTCAGAGGGATCTATGCCAGCAGAGGTGAATATTTCCCTATATGCATTTGAGTGCTGGTGGGCATGCTGAACGGTTTTCAGGAATCTTCTCTCCAGGTCTACCGTTCGCTTTTCCCAATCCATGGTCTCACGGATACGGTCAAAAAAACGATATTCACTTGTCGAGTTCCCCATGTCTTCCCCTGTGTTTGAAGTTTTCACTGTGTGAAAATGGTAGTATCGTTCAAAAGTGTTTACTCAATGGTATGTTGGTTAGAGAACGTGTACATACTTACCTCTATCCGGCCATGGCCATTTTCTCAAGGCGCTATCTATAGGCCTCAAGGGATGTGGTCAAATATGTGGGGTTTAGATGAACCAGACGGAGACTCCCAGGGCTTCTAAGGTGTAAACCCCACATCTTTGACCACTGCAAGACCCGGTGGAATTTTTTTTGAGATATCGCCCGCCTGCCTCGCCTGAGCGAGAGCAATGGCGGGCAGGCCTTTCAAAAACAGCCATGACCTCCTTTCGAACGTGAGCGACTAATTACTATGGTTCATGCCGACACTTTTGAACGATACCAAAATGGTTTGAATAGTAAGAGTATAGGGAAAAAGAAGGAGCGGGTCAAGAATGTCCTATTCCTAAACCAGGGTAACGTCAAAGTCCAGGGTATGGGTATCTTTTTTTTGGTTATGCCCTGCAAGAAGCTTAAAAATCAATGGTCTAGGTTTCATTATGGCGTGTCCCTGTATTCCTGCTATTGCTGATATGAAGGGTGATGGGTACGGTTCGCTGGTCAGTCTATGGTTTTAGAGAATGATCTCCGAAATCTGAGGAAAAATTCGACTTGCTGACAATTCTTGGATGTAGTAGGAGTTTATACGGATAAGCAGATGGAAGGGAGGATAAGTCTGGCGAAGGTGTGAATATGGGCAAAGATACACAGAAAGGCGGGAGCCAGGAGCATTCATCCAACACAATTGATCTTTTGGTCACCAAAAGAATGTACCCCATGTTCAGCACAAAGGGGAAGATATTCTTCAAGAGACCCTCTCATACCGAGCTATCTGATAAAGAGGCAGAAGAAATTATTAACCGATTGAATCTAAAAACAAGGGAGGATTGCAGGAGGGTAAGAAAAATCGTAAGGGAGCGGTTAAGCCAGCAGCGTACAAACAAACCTATACGTTTGTGGGTTAAAGAGGAAAGACCCCGGGAGATGCTCTTCAAGTATGGCCCTTCGAGCCTTGCTCTATCAAAGTTGTTGGCAATACTCCTGAGAACCGGCATAGAGGGTACAAGCGCGGAAGAATTAGCGAGAAATATCCTCAATCAATTCAAATCATTGAGGGGTATCGATAGTGCCCCTCTCAAAGAGCTCTGCGTCATCCAGGGTGTAGGAGAGGCAAAGGCAGCTCAGATAAAGGCGGCATTGGAATTAGGGAAAAGGCTGTATCGAGAGAAGGCGGAAAAAAAGAGAAAAATAACAAACGTTCAGGATGTGATCCTCTATGTTTCGGAGTATTATGCACCATATCTGAGGGATGCAAAAAAGGAATTTTTCAATGTTATCTTGTTAGATTCAAGGAATAAGCCAATTGATCACATAGAGGTTAGCAGTGGAAGCATAACAGCAAGCGTGGTGGACCCAAAGGAAATCATTAAAGAGGCAACGATGAAGTCAGCATCTGCCATTATCTTAGTTCACAACCATCCTTCCGGTGAACCAGACCCATCACAAGATGATATCAACATAACCAATCAGATAGCCCGGGCTTGCGATCTCGTGGGAGTAAAGGTTTTGGACCACATTATCATAGGAAAAAACAATGATGACTTTGTAAGTCTCTTGGACAAGGGGTTGATGTGATCATATGCAGGCAGGAAGCGAGGCCTTGAGAGGGAGGCTCCCAGGCTAGACGCCGCTAGAAGTAGATTCTTACGGGATTGTTCGGATATATCAAAACATACTCCTAAAAAGCAACTGTTGAGAGAACAAGGCATGGTCACGTCATAGTGAAACCTAGCCTATTGAGTTTTAAGCTTCTTGTAGGGTATGGGTATCTTTTTTTTGGTTATGCCTACAACGAGACTTTGCAGTTCCTTCGCTTCGCTCGAGGACTGGTCTGAGGAGCGAAGCGACGAAGAATCTAGTATCTGCCCACAAATCGTAGATTCTTCGCTCTCCCGCCTGGCGGGATCACTCAGAATGACATCTCAACCAAAAAAAAGACACCCATACCCTGGACTTCTACGTTATCCTGAGAACAACGGTTAAACCTACCGATGCAAGATTGTTTAACATTCGAGCAATACAGCGCCTTTGACTGCAACAGGAATATGGTTATTACTGCGGGTCCTGGTGCAGGCAAAACAAGGGTGTTGACCGAACGGTTCTGCCATATAATCCTCAGCTGTGATGACGTTAGCATAGGGGAGATTTTGGCCCTGACCTTTACTGAAAAGGCGGCCGAGGAAATGAAGGCACGCATCTACATGAAGCTTTCCCGTGTAGTTCATGAGCTAAGGCAAAGGGATGGGAGCGAGAGCACTCTTGTTAAGAGATTGAAACAGAATCTAGATGATTTTTCAAAAAATAGGATCAGCACAATCCATTCTTTTTGTGCTCATCTTTTGCGCGAGTATCCTGTTGAGGCAAAGATCGATCCGGGATTCGTTATAGTCCAAGGGTTAACCCAAAGGGAGATGATGATAAAGGCGGTTAAGTCAGCAATCTCTTCCGTGTATAAGGAGGATAAAAGTGAGCTGACCAGAATCGTGCGGACCTTTGGGAATAGGGGGCTTCTCCTCGATGCAGTAAGGGGTGTTATCGAGCACCCGATAACCTTCAAAAGGATATTGACAACGAGAGATCATCTGTTGAGCAAAGAGAACTGGAAGGATCAGGTATTCAAAGAATACTGTGGGCACATTAAGGATTACCTCTTAATACCTTATTATGATGGTCTGAAGGGAATCAAGGATGGAAAGGGGCAATATGAACAGGTGTTGGGTCTTTTGAGCGAATGGTACCAGAAAAAGGACTCTTACCGAGATGACTTTGGGATACCGTCTCTGTTCGGGCAATTGAGAAAGTTTGCTCAGGAACGGCCGCCCAAAAGCTCTAGGCTGATAGTGAAGCAGGGTACCAGAGAAGTCTCCTATCTTGATATGGTAGATACGTTTTATCCTGACCTCTTTGCGGTGTTTAACCCAGATACTATCTTTGAAAAAGAGTTGTCTATCCTTTTGGAGCTTGCAAGGGCATCTTTGGATTTCTACCAGGCGGAGAAGAGGAGGATCAATGCCCTTGATTTTGCGGATTTGGAGGCAAGGACCCTCGAATTCCTCACAACCCTGTTTTTTTCCGAAAACCGAGCCTTTATCGAACGGATTCAAGAGAGATTCAAATATATCATGGTGGATGAGTTTCAAGATACCAACCGAAACCAGTGGGAGATTCTAAGTCTCCTCGTCTCAGATAGAGACCAAAGGGGTAACCCTGTACTAAGGGAAGACAAGCTGTTTGTTGTTGGTGATAAAAGGCAGGCCATATACAGGTTTAGGGGGGCAGATGTAACTGTTTTTGATAAGGTTACAGAGGAAATCAGAAGATCTAATGTAACTAATACCAAACCTATTTTTTGGCACAATCAGCGCATACTCAAGGAAATGGTCTCTTTGGACCAGGATCTGGAAAATGAACTCTATGAGCATGCGGCCTTGTGCAAAGGCATGTCGCAAGGCGAAACGGAGAAGATACAGAGAGGAGATATACACCTTACCTTGAATTTTCGATCTAATAGAGAACTCATACAGTTCTTTAACACTACCTTTGGCCATATCTTCAGTAACAAAGGTGCTGGCGCTCTTGAGGAATATGAAAGCGTATATGTGCCTATAAAAAAAGCAAACTGTTCTGATAGCGATGAGGAAAGGGGATCGGCTGTTTTTTACCTTATGCCTGATCAAAAGGGGAGTGTCCCGAGGACTGAGGGACACAGCAAGGCAGAGCGAGAAGCCTCTCTGCTGGCAGATGTTATTGGCAGAATATTAGGGAGGGAAGGCAGAGAGGCGCCAGAATATCAACGATACCAATCAATAAGAGAGAAAATAGAGAAAGGCGAACCGGCAATCGGCGTACTTTTCTTTGCATACACCCACATAAAGACGTTTGAGACGATACTACGGGAGGCGGGGATTCCGTTCATTGTCAATAAGGGAAAAGGCTTCTTTCGGTGCGAAGAGATCATGGAGATGGTCCAGCTCTTGACATATCTCTCAGATGCCAGACAAAGGATTTCCCTTGTTGCTGTACTGAGGGGATCAATATTTGCATTAACCGATCCTGAGATATTTGATCTGTTCACAGCCCCGGTGCCCATTGATGAAGGATTTCTAAACTCCCCCCATGAATACCTCAGAAGAATCGGAATGCAGCTCCATGCCTGGCGGCGATTGGCAGGCCACGTACCCCTGCCAGAGTTGATACGGACCATTATAAGAGACAGGGGGCTTATGGCTGCACTATCCAGCCATCCAAAGAGAATCCAGCGGATGGCTAATATGGAGAAGTTTATAGGGATAGCCAGGCAGTTTGAGTTGGAGGGAAATGGATCCCTGGCCGATTTCATCTCCTATTGTCTGAGAATGGCTGATGAAGAAGATGATGAGGGGGAGGCCCTGGTGGAACTGACACAGGGGGTTTCTATCCATCTGATGACCATACATGCTGCCAAAGGCCTTGAGTTTCCCATGGTGATTATTCCTGAATTAGATCGATCTCTTCCAAGGGGAGGGAAACCGGGGAAACCTGTTAGGCTTTACCCTGCTCACGACTCAAGAACAGGCGCCTGGAACGATCGAGAAGGCATCCTCCCTATCTTCGATGTTGAATTTCCCCTTGTTGATTTTGGGAAGGTTGTAAACCCCCTGTCTTTCATCCTGAAAAGAAGAGATACCTTAGAAGCGGTTGCTGAAAATCGGAGGGTATTCTATGTTGGTTGCACAAGGGCCATGCATCATCTTATCCTGACCGGTCATAGGGCAGTGGGAAAGGGTAACAACAATGGGGTGCGTCTTAGCCCGCTTGATTATAAAGAGGGGGCCACCATTTTAGACCTCCTCGATGATATCTGGGAGTTAAGCAGCGGATTTCAGGAAGACATGGTGGGGAAATATCCTCAGGGAGATGAATCCCCTTTTGTGGTATGGTCCGACCCAACTCCAAGAAGGTTTGCCGGGGTAAGTTCCAGTAAGACGAAATTATCCGTGGATAGTTTTGCAAAGCTGGGTGACGAGATCAGAGAGTTGGATTTAAGTCGTAAGCTCGCTATTCCCCCTTATCATCAATTGAGCCCAACAAGTCTTGCTGTATTCAAGAGATGCCCCCTGAGATTTTACTATAGATACTGGTTAAATATACCTGAGGACCCCTTTTTTTCGGTGGGAAATGACTACATAGAGAATCTCTTAGAAGATAAGAGTGAGGGAGGGACTTTTGAGGCGAGGATTATTGGTCTTATGGTGCATGCCTATCTCGAGAAACATGTATTTGGATCAGATTTTGATCAAGATCTCTTAGAGTCCGTATTTTCCAGGTTTTTGGGCCAAGAGAAAGAAACAATGCTTCTCAAGAGCCAAATCATTGAGAGGTTGAAGACCCGGGTGAAGGAGATGATTTGGAGCGCCATTACAGATAAAACTCTTTTAGAGCTTCTTACCGGGGTGAGTCAATACTCAGAGGTTCCCTTTGTTTTGAATAGAAAACAGGGGTATGCCTTTAGAGGAAGAATAGATAGACTCTTTCAAGATAACAGAACAGGTGAGTGGGCTATAATAGACTGGAAGACAGGTTCATTACAGGATAAAGATCCTGCCACCTTTGCCAGGGAACACTATTTTGATCTACAGTTAGCCTGTTATGGGTTTGTTATAGAACAGCTGAAATACGCCAGAATCAAGGGGAGATATCTCTATTTTCTCTCTTTGGGCAAGCTTGCGGAGATAGATTATAGCGGTGATCCAGGCAAAGAGATCGATGATTTCATAGGGTTTATCGAAACACATAAGGCAGATTTCGAGGAGATTGGAAACCGTGTAAAGCAGACAAAAAGAGAAGAGGGGGAATGCTCTCAGTGTGGTTATTTCCAAATGGAGGTCTGTTAAGAGACCGTAATCAGAGGTCTAGGCGGTGTGATTTATGGTAAAAGATTGTAACTGTTCAGATAGCCACTAAGACACAAAGACACAAAGGATAAATATGAGTTTTACCCCTTTGTCTAAAAAGCCTGCCCGCCATCGCGAGCCCCGGCCGCCTCGCTCTGCTTGGCAGGCGGGCGGGGAAGAACGCATTGCAAGAAAGATAGTAGATGCAGCATATGCTGTACATAAAACATTAGGGCCAGGCTTGCTTGAAAAAGTTTATGAAGTTTGTTTTTGTCATGAGCTTTCTAAGCGGGGGTTGAAATATCAAAGACAAGTAGATATCCCAATAATATATGATGGAATAACCTTTAACGAAGGCTTACGATCAAATGTTTTGATGGAAGAGATTATTATTTGTGAACTGAAAGCTGTGGACGAGTTGAATCCTGTGTGGGAAGCACAGCTTCTCAGCCATTTAAAATTGACTGGTAAGCGCCTTGGTTTTCTTATTAATTTTAATGAGCCTAAGGCTCATTAATGTGCCTCTCATTAAAGAGGGTATTAAAAGAATAATTCTTTAATCTTAGTGTCTTGGTGTCTTGGTGGCTGAGTAGTTACGAAAGATTTTTATAAGATAATTGGTGCCTCAAAGGAGGGAACCCAGGGGGAGCTAGAAAAGGCCTACGGCAAACTGGCCAGGAAATGGCACCCGGATATCAATCCCGGCAACAAGGAGGCGGAGCAGAAATTTAAGGAGATATCTGATGCCTATGATGCTACCCGCAGTGAGGAAAAACGAAAACCATGACCTTAAAGGAATACGCGAACCCGGAGACATTTTATTTCCGTGATCTTCATCCAAATGTGTTCATGGGAACAGCAAGTGATCGATATGCCGGTTGGATCGGACAGATCTATTCGAAAGAACGGTACCAAAATAGCATATCGATGAGGCCTAAGGCTATTGGGGGGAAGACTCTTCAAGAGGAGGTATTGCCGGTAGGAAGTGTTGAGGAGTATTTTCAACATTTCTCGGTTCTCGAACTGGATTTCACCTTTTACAGCTTATTGTTTGACAAAGATTTAAGACCTACCCAGAATTATCACGTGCTCCGGACCTACCGAAAACATCTGGGTCAAGATGATCATGTGATACTGAAGGTCCCGCAGGTAGTTTTTGCACAGAGACTCTGGAGAGGAGGAACGTTCAGAGAGAACCCTGATTATCTCAATTCAGAGATCTTTATCCATCAGTTTTACAAACCAGCAGTGGATCTTCTGGGTGATATGATCAGCGGATTCATTTTCGAGCAGGAATATCAGCCTAAAAAGGAAAGAGTTTCCCCGGATGAGTATGCAGCAACTCTTGATGAATTCCTCGATAAGATCCCCGAAGATAAGCGGTACCATATTGAGACCAGAACAGAGTCTATGCTTGGAGACACATATTTCCAGGTACTGGAAAAATATGGTGTTGGACAGGTTCTCTCCCACTGGACTTGGTTACCTCCCCTGAGGAAGCAATTCACCTTGAGCACGCGTACGTTCTTGAACGCTGGTAGCCAATCCATCATCAGATTAATGACCCCTCTGAGAATGCGCTATGATGAGGCATATGTAAAGGCGCATCCGTTCAATCGGTTGATCGATGGAATGATGAGTCCACAAATGATTGAAGACACGGTGGAGATAATGGGAGAAGCGATCGATCGAGGAGTCGACATTGATGTGATCGTCAATAATCGTGCTGGAGGAAATGCCCCGCGTATTGCGCAGAAGATTTCAGAAAGATTTTTACGGGTCTATTCCCAAGAAAAATGAAATCTTACTGCTCCTTTTTATTCAAAACCTCTCTTATTTTTTGGGATAATCGCTTCAGATTGAAGGGCTTTTGGATAAAACCGTTGCACCCTCGCTCCAACATGTCTTTTGCTTGACCAATAATGCTATATCCACTCGAAAGGAGGACTTTTACCTCAGGCATAACCTCCCTTATTCGGTCGTATGTTTCTTCACCGCTCATGTCTGGCATAATCATATCCAGGATGATTATATCAATGGTATCCCTATGCACCTCACAGAGCTCAATAGCCTCTTTTCCACTTTTTGCAACGATTATCTCATAGCCTAATTTTCTAAGCATCTCGCTGGCGACAGCAATAATCATATCCTCATCATCTACCAGAAGAATCGTCTCTGTGCCAGTTTGGAGTTCATCGAGAGCCCCTTTTTCCTCCACGATTTGAGTTTCAGATACCGGGAGGTAGATATTGAACGTGGTTCCATGACCCTTTTCACTGTAGACATTTATATGACCCCCATGGTTTTGAATAATCCCAAAAACAGAGGCCAATCCCAGGCCTGTTCCCCTTCCCATCTCTTGAGTGGTAAAGAATAAATCAAATATCCTTTCCAGAGCCTGTTTATCCATACCAACACCAGTATCCGTAACCGATATCTTCACATATCTGCCGGGTTCAATGTGATATGGCTTTACATAGTCTTCATCGAGGGTGACATTTTCTGTGTCAAGGTAGAGCTCCCCGCCTCCGGGCATGGCCTGCCAGGCATTAACATAGAGGTTTAAGAGTGCTTGTTGAATCTGACCCTGGTCAGCCTCAACAATCCAGATTCCCTCCTGATATCTCGTATGAATCTTTATCTCTTTCTTGGTGCGACCAAACATCTGAGAACTGTTGTTAACAATATCATTGAGATCGGTGGGCTTAACCTCGTATTTCCCTTCCCTTGCAACACCCAGAAGTTGTTTTGCGAGTTCTGTCCCTTGCTGAACATATTGTTCGATGTTCCTTAGTTTTTCAGTGTGAGGGTAGGCGGAGTCAATATCCAGGCGCATCAACGAGGCGTTTCCCTGTATGCCCATAAGCACATTGTTAAAGTGATGAGCAATGCCACTGGCCAGGGTGCCGATGGCTTCCATCTTCTGGGCTTGCTGGAGCTGTTCTTCTAAGCGCTTTGTTTCAGTGATGTCCTCATAAAGAATAAACTGATCTCCTGTCCCCATGGTCACCGATCTAAAGAGTATTGTTTTTTCTGAGTTGTCTTTACAGGTCACGGTAAATGTGCCTGGTCG
>JAUVXZ010000232.1 GCA_030603345.1 Pseudomonadota bacterium | reverse complement strand
GGACAGCTGATAACTCCTGATTAAGCTGTTTGGCAAGGGATTGCCCGAGGCCTAAGAGCTCGAAAGTGACTCTGCCGATTACGCCCTCTCTCTGTTCTGCAAATACCCATACCCCCTTTCTATCACTGAAATCCGGTATCTCCTTCTCTTTTATGTCTGAGCTTATTGCCTCTACCTTGCAAGCATCTATGCAGGCACCACAGGCTGTACAGCGCTCGTTTAATACTGCCTTTCCGTCTTTGAGTTCTACTCCCTCATATGGACAGATCTTTACACATCTTTCACATCCGTTGCACAGCTCTTGATCAATTGCTATAGCCATGAAAACCCCTGTTAATTTGTGGAATATTGGAGTGCTGGAGTATTGGATAGTAACAATTGAATATTGGTATTAGAAATTTACAATTTTCAATAGTCAATTTTCAATAGTAATTAGATTCCACCCATGAGCCAAACACTGCCTTACTCCCTCTGGGACACTCCCCTTGTGCTCGTCTCAGATAAAATGTTTTTCATGCATCCTATCAAGGAGTTGATTCACCACCTCATCTTTATTTCCCTTGAGTATCTCCCCCTCTCTTTTGGTCTTCGGAGAAAATGTCTTAATAACCCTCGTCAAGGAGCCACTTAGACCTATCTCCTGGACGGTTACTCCTAAATCTGCCGCATCCCAGATCTTGATGTTTGCCTTTTCTTTACAGGCGTTGATCAGGAAATCCACCCTCGGATGTCTGGGTCTATTTATTTCTCCTATGACAGTAATCAGGGCAGGCAGCGGGGATTCCATTCTTTCGTAACCATCTTCAAATGCCCTCTGGACCACTACTCGTTTTTCATTGATTTGCTCAATCTGTGTGACATAGGTGAGTTGGGGCAGGTTCAAAAATTCCGCTACCTGTGGTCCTATCTGAGCTGTATCCCCATCGATTGCCTGTCTGCCACAGATGATTAGATCGTATTTCTTTACCTTTTTTATTGTCTTACCAAGGGTGTATGCTGTCGCCCATGTATCTGCCCCACCAAAATTCTTATCGGTAAGCAATATGCCCTCATCTATCCCCATGCCCAGGGCCTCTGAAATGGCATCAATGGCCTGGGGTGGGCCCATGGAGATGACACGAGCCTTTCCTCCATAATCCTGTTTCAGGCTCACGGCTAACTCAATTGCATGCCTGTCATCAGGATTGATAATGCTCTCTACGCCTTCCCTGATAAGGGTACCTGTTTTTGGGTCAATCTTGATCTCAGTTGTGTCAGGCACCTGTTTTATTAGTACTATGATATTCATTTGGTATTTCCTTATGATCTTGTTTTTCCGATCCCAGGCTTACAGTTCCCTGCACGTACGCTCTTGTTTCATTGGTTGGATTTGTTGGATTTGTTATGTCCCTTACCTTATATGCAGAGATCAGCCCGTCAATGCTTAATACAAAGCAACCAATCAAACCAGTTCGCTAAATAATCCCTTTTTCTTTGAAATCGATCAAATCACTTTCAGAGTAATCGAGCAGCGTGGAGTATATTTCACTGTTGTGTTCACCAAAGCGAGGTGGAAAAGAGAGGCTCTTATTAGAATGTTTCAGGAATGGTGTCACAAAAGGTGGTGGTGCAAGTGTAAGCTCGATACCTGATTGAGGATCCCTCGATTTCAGAAGCTCACCCTTGATGAGAGGATCTTCCAATACCTCAGGGACAGCGTTTATCTTGCTAATAGGGAGGCCGATCTCATTAAAGCGCTTTATCAGTTCTTCCGAGGTAAGGGTAGCAAATATCTTGCCTATGGACTGGCTGAGGTTGGCTACGTCATTTATTCTCCCCAGGTTTTTTTCGTATTCCGATCTGTCTAAGGATTTAAAGAGAGGAAGATTTACCATAGCCTTCCATTGCCGGTCATTTCCAACGGCTATGTAGAGATAACCATTTTTGGTCTTAAAGACTGAGACAGGTGCAAAGAATTTATGAGTGTTTCCACTTCTTGTTACTTTTTTGCCAAATGTCGCTGTTATTGCTATCGGCACGGTGAGCCAGGATGTTGCTGATTCAAACATGGATATATCGATTCTGGATCCTTGTCCGGTCCTTTCCCTTTTGAGCAGGGCCTTCATCAGAAGCCCATAGGCATGTTCGCTCGTTCCCATATCCGCAAGGGGTACACCCAGTTGTTGGGGGTCGTCATCCGGTTCACCAGTCAGATCCATTAAACCTGATCTCGCCTGGAGAATTGGCTCATAGGCTGGTTCATTGCTGTCAGGGCCGAATCCTGTGATGCCTAACCAGATGATATCTGATTTAATCTTCTTGAGTGTGTCGTAGTCTACACCCAGTTTGGCATAATTTCTTGGTAATTGATTGGTAGCGAAGATATCTACCTTCAATTTCAGAATCAGCTCTTTTAAGATATCCCCACCCTTGTCTTCCGCGAGGTTAAGGGTGATGGCCTTTTTCCCTGCATTTATGCAGAGGTAGTATGAGTACATTCTTTCTTCTTTAAGGTAGTTTTCCCCGATCATCCTGTTGGGGTCACCATACACAGGATGTTCGACCCTGATGACATTCATCCCATCCTGGGCGAGCCGGTAGGTGAGATATGGCAGCGTTGTTGCCTGTTCCAGGGAGAGGATGGTCATATCTTTAAATATTTCCATTCTGGCCTCCTTAATACGGTTTTGATATTGGTTACTTCTTAAATTCTGGCTTCCTTTTTTCTAGAAAGGCTGAGATACCCTCTTTAGCGGCATCCGTACAGGCAATCTCGGCAGATCCTTGATACCCGATCTCGAGGGCATCAGCAAACGTATCAGCAGCGGCCCCATTTTCGATGGTTTTTGCGATTATTGAAATTGCCTCCTTGCTTAAGGCTAATTTGCCAGCCATGGGCTGATCAGGGATAGGTACTTCAGGGATATCGAGCTTTCCCTCGTGAATACGCTGTTTCTTTCCCTGTATGTTTTTGACCTCTTGTACTGCCTCCTTAATCATCCCAGAGTAATCTTCGGCAATCTTGACAACCATCCCGATATCGACTGCCTCTTTGGCAGTGATGCGCCTGGCTAGGGATATCATTTCATGAAATAGTTTTGCCCCCTGAGGCCATTTTCGATACGGGACAATGCATCCACCGATTCCCGGCAATATCCCGAGGGTTACCTCAGGGAACTGAAAGATTGCATTTTTTGTTGCAACCATACTGTGACAGCGGATAGCTATTTCTAACCCCCCTCCCAGGGCCATACCATTTATTGCAGCGACGATCGGCTTTTCCATCTGATCCATAAAGAGTTGTACCTGAGCACAATCCTTTGCATATCTAACTGCTGCATCCCTGTTTCCAAGCGTCTGAGGAAACTTTCCTATGTCTGCACCAGCTGAAAAGGCAGCATTCCCGTATCCGCTAATGACAAACCCTTTTACGGAAGGATTATCTATGTTCTCCTTCAAGACTGTCAGAATTTCATTGTTTATCTCGTCGCTGATCGCATTCATTGCCTGAGGGCGTCTAATGGTGATGATCTTAACGCCATCCACCTCATCTACCAGGAGAAAACGTTTGAAGCCCTGATAATCAGATAAGGGTTTTTTTGCTTGGGGGAATCCTGGTCTTTCCTGCTGGAATTTTCCCATAATCCGGGTCACCTCTGCCTCACCACAATCCCGCATGATATCAAAAGGTCCCTTCTTGAACCCCAAGGCAACTTGGCAACCGAAGTTGAGATCTTGTTTTGTTCCGATACCCCGATCTATGATATCAAATGACTGAGAAAAGAGGATGCCCAGCATCCTGTCTCTAATAGTATTTTTCAGATCCGCAGATACCTCTACCTTGCTGCCAGGGCGCCCGGTATGCCACTTTTCAACTGAGCCTAAGATTAATGCCGGCTCATAGTGGGATCCTTCTTCCATCTGGAGGGTGTTGGTTTCGATAACAATAGGATTGCCGTTTGCCATGTTAAGGACAAAGAAGGGTCCTGCAAAGACAAACTCCTCCACCACGGAATCGATTTGGCTGGCTGAGGCACAGTCGAGCAAATAGACTGCCTCATTGCACCAGTTATCAAAGATGCGGTCTAACATGAAGCAAATAGCATTATCCGTAATGATGGGGGCCTTGCCTGTATGAGCAAAAAACCAGAAAAGGTAATCAACTGCTTCCTGATTTGCCCCTTCCCACCGAATTACCTCTACTGGCAGACTCCGCCATGCAGGTGCAAAGAAGTGAGTAATGGTTGTTCTTTCTGGTTTCTTCATAGCCGAAAAGATTCTGTCAGCAGGTATCGAGCTGGTATTTGAGGTGATGATAGTATCTTCACCAACTATCTTTTCAACTGTATCGAAGATTTTCTGTTTCAAGGGGATGTTTTCCGTTGCAGCCTCGATCACCAGATCGCAGTTCTTGATGTGCTCGTAGTCCATGGTATACATAATATTTTCGAGGACTGTCTGGGCCTGATCCTCTTTCATTTTCCTCTTTTGGGTTGCCTTTTGAACATACCCGGTAATCCTCTTTTCTGCATTCTTAAGGGGCTCTTCCACAACATCTACCAGGTAGAGCTTGATACCGGGAAGGGCACTCTTCAAATAGTATCCGATATCCGGTCCAATGGTTCCTGCTCCAATTACGGCTATTTCCTGTGGAAGAGATCGGGTGGGGGTGAAAAATAAGGGGTTGGTTGATACAGGGTAGAGCTTTGTTTCCGTATCCATAGGGCTTCTCCTTGATGTATTGCGCTGTAAGAAATGCCAAACGGTAGAATAAGGGCTTGACTATAATGTGTATACTGTATACAAAATCTTTGTCAAGGCAAAAATGGTATCTCGTGGCAAGGGCAGAAAAGGAATATACGGTTTATCTCATTAAGGTTGCCAAAGAAAGATGTAATGGGTGTGGCGAGTGTGCAGATTTTTGCCCGGTAGATGTCTTTGAGATCAAACAAAGAAAATCATATCCTGCCCACCCCGAGAACTGTCTGGGGTGTGGCACATGTGTGGCTGTTTGTGAAACTGAGGCAATTATTGTAACAGAAATATGATTGCAAATCAGCGTTTTATTCTTAACTTAGCTTTACCGTGTTGGCTTTGTTTTATTGGTTCAATTGGGTGGATTGGTTTATTGTAAGCACCTTCAAGTGCCTATTGCGAGTTGAAGCGGTTTGAATATTTAGTAAGCAGAGCATATTATTATTTGCATTGGACATAACCCGGAAGCGTCTAGGATGGCCATGAGGTCTTTTCTTCTGTTCCGAGGCTC
>JAUVXZ010000056.1 GCA_030603345.1 Pseudomonadota bacterium | reverse complement strand
CATAGGCTATTTATGAGTTCAGCTCCTTTCAGATCCTGCTATATTCTTCTCTACCAGTCTTCAAAAACAGGGTCCACGACCTTCCAGTTGTTTTTTTCATTCTTTTCAATTAAGTCGAGCCTGGCAAGCTTGGGGATCGATATATATCGCAATAAACCCTTTATCTACCAAGATCGACTGAACCCTTTTAGTCAATGAGGTTTTTCCGTAACGACGAGGCGAATAAAGGACAACATTGGCATTACTCTCCGAGTATGACATGAGTTCCTTAAGCTCCTTAGATCGATTACAGAAGGGCGCCCCCGGAGGGATCGCTCCCAGCACGAATGGATTATTCATAACAGATTATCCTTATTGAATTATTCTCTATGGATAATATGCGTAACGGCCATAAGAAGCCAAGTATAGAAAAATTCCGGCACAAATATATGGTATCTGTTTTGCTTCTGGCCTCTGGAAGGGGTCTCAAATGCCTCTCTGCAGTTTGACAGTTCTCTCGAGTGATGGAGTATGGAGTAATGAACAATTTCAGGCATAACGGCATATTATCGAAACAGAACAAAAAAATATGCCGAACATAGAGGAGATTTTATCATGCCGAACTATGAAATATATGCCCTCAAGTATGCTGGACCGTTTTTTAGTTCCGGAGCCTTTCTCATGTGGCTCAAAGACTGGGAAGAGACTGTGAAAAGGAACTACTATATCTGGTGTATAAAAGGCTCCAGAGAGGTGGTTGTCGTGGATTCTGGAGTATCACCTGAGCTGGCCAGAGAAAAGAACCTCACAGGATACATAAACCCCGCTGAAGTCCTTTCCCGAATTGATATTAATGCCGATGAAGTCCGACATGTCATACTCACACACATACATTGGGATCACGCAAACGGTGTGTCCCTGTTTCCGAGGGCCACTTTTTATGTTCAGGATGAAGAGTATCGTTTCTGGTTGAAAGATCAGATTGCCACACGGCCGCCCTTCAAGCACGTGGCAGATGAAGCCGCCAATGAATACCTGTCCTCCCTTGAGGGGACAGATCGTCTTGTACTACTCAAAGGGGATCAGGAAATTCTCCCTGGGATCGAATGTCTTCTTGCGCCCGGGCATACGGTGGCGCTGCAAGCGGTAGCTGTTAACACAGCCAAAGGAACCGCCATTCTCGGTTCTGATTGTGCCCATGTCTTTCGCAACTATCAAGAAGATTGGCCGAGTGCTCTTATCGTTGATTTGGTAGCATGGATGAAAACATATGAAAAGCTCCGGGAAAGGGCTTCCTCCCTTGATCTGATGTTTCCCGGCCATGACTCACTCATGTCAGAGAATTATCCCCAGGTGGCAAAAGACGTGACCAAGCTCGCCTAGGAATCTTCTGTTGATAATGGCAGCAATATTATTCTATGAATTGCTCGCCTTTATCCCCCTCAAGAATCTTGCATTTTCTTCAGGACTCGTGGTGTTGAGATATATGCTGGAGCCGAGCTCAAAACCGGCCACTTCAGACAGCTTTGGCAATATTTGAAGATGCCAATGATAATAGTCTGCCGGATCCTCGTGATACGGTGCTGAATGTATCATATAATTATAATCCGGATCGCCGAGCCCGTGATATAATCTGGATAAGATATCACGTAATACCCCAGCCAGATCTCTCTTTTCCACATCAGAGATCTTTGCAAATGATGCCCTATGCCTTTTCGGAACAATCCAGATCTCAAAAGGGCTTCGTGATGCAAAGGGAGCAACAGAAATGAAGTGTTCGGTTTCCGATATTACCCTTTTTTCAACTGTTTTCTCTTGCTCTATCATGGTGCAGAATATGCATCTACCCATGGTATCGAAGTATCTCACCGCCTCTTCAATTACGTGCCTAATTTGTATGGGGATGATGGGGCTTGCAATTATCTGGGAATGCGGATGTCTTAGGGATGTGCCAGCTCTCGGGCCATTATTTCGAAATATGGTGATGAGCTGTACACAGGGGTCTTCTGAGAGTTGCTGGTATCGTTCAATATATGAAGCAAGAATGCCCTCCACAGCTTCACGTGACATGGTTGCAATAGTCTGGAAATGTTCTGGATGTTCAATTACCACCTCATGATGGCCGACACCATTCATCTTTACGAAAAAATTCCCAATTCCTTCGGTGATCCTTGAGGTTTCCTCATCTTCGACCAAAGCAGGAAACTTGTTGGGCACTACCCTCAGAGACCACTTTGCTTGTGGACCCTTCCCGGAATCTTTCTGATAGTATGTCAAAACAGCCTCTCCGCACATCGCCTCATTTCCGGGACAGAAAGGACAGGCAGCTTGCTCTTTCACATCCTGTTCAGCTCGTTTGTCTTGGACCTTACGATGCTTAAATTCATCAGGCCGCTTACTCCGCTCTGGCGCTATTACTACCCAGTCTTTGGTAATAGTATTTTGTCGCAGTTCAGACATGACACTCCCCTTCTTCTCTGTTGCTGGCCCTCATCCTATTTACTTGACTCTCGGATTTCAATCTAAAAGATGGACTCCTGGAGGATTTGCCTTACGATAGCGCTCAATTCTCAGGGCAAGACAGGGTGTGGAGTCCTTCCAGAAATGTGGGCTGCAAAATACCCTGGAACTCTAATTCGTCTGTTCGAGAATGTATTTTTCATCCCAGAACACCTATCCTGGACAAGGTGCCAGCGCACAAAAGAGTGCCTAACGGGAGCTAAAGGTAAGAAAAGAGGAGAGGGCAAATAACGGGTTGAACTTTAGGCCCGTCTGCCTCGCAACGCCTTGGGGAGCGGGACCAAGGTTTTCAATTTGTGCCTCATGAAAAAGCTGGGTCACTGATTCCCGAATACGGTATTCTTGGATCTCCGAACTCATGGTAGGAGACACTAGCCTGCCGTATCCTTGCTTGCCCGGACTGTTAAGACTGCTGTATTTCCAGCATGCAGCACCTTGTCCGTAACGCTGCCGAAGACCCACCGTGTGATGCCCGAGCGTCCATGAGTCGACATGGCTATGAGGTCAATAGCGTTCGCCTCCGCATAGTCAATAATCTGGTCTGCCGGAGCCCCTGAGCCCAATGCACTCGTGGTGTTGAGCCCTTTTTCTCGAACACCCTTTCCGACACCTTCGAGATAGGCCATGGTAGATGCTCTTCTGTGCTTCTCTTCTTCCTCATACATGGCCGAGGACATGGTAGCACCCTCAGCGGCTACCAGCACTATGTGTTTGAGTACCTGGTACAAAACGAGCTCTGCACCCAATTCTTTCGCCAGCCCCACTGCGTATGGAAGGGCGGCCTCTCCCACCTCGGAACCATCCAACGGCACCAAAATCCTCTTCACCAGGCTTCTCTGCTTAAGGGTTGCGGTGTCGACTGGAGTCCTTATGAGCAACACCGGCTTGCCTGTGGCCCTAAGAACCTTGCTAGCAATGTTTCCCAAAAGCCATGGTCCTTGCCCCGTCCGACCTCGGCTTGCCATAGCTATAAGGTTCACGTTACCTTCATCGGCGTATCGTAGAATCTCACTGGCAGGGCTCCCAACAAGGACCTCTACCCGCACCTTTGCCTCTCCCTTGGCACCCCAGTCCTCAAGCTGTTGTTCCACCTGTTCCGCAATGCGCTCCAGATAAAAGCGATAGAGGTTATCCCTGGCGTCAGCAGTGGGCTCAGAAACGCTTACCAGAATAAGCTCTATCCCGGTTTTGGCAGCAATCTCCGCTGCGTAGGGAAGAACGATCTCCCCAGCGTTGGATCCATCTAATGGAACTAATATTCTTTCATACATACCTGTCCCTCCTTAGCTTGACTTATGATAGATCGGTTTGCCATCCCTGAAAATGAGAAGTCATAGAAGACGTAACCTCATTGCATCACGTCGCAAGTGTTTAAGCAATTGACAGCGTAACCTATCCGAAATCAGCATTGAATTGCGGGGAAAACATTACTATATGAATTTCAGGCGTTTCCGCACACTGTCCGCTTCCTCAGCAGGATGCCACCTTCCCGGAGTTTGTGTCAGTTGGGTAAGGATCTTATGAACCGGAGATCCATGAGTTGAGGATGAGAGGTTGCAAGACCTTGACATGAATCTCGGTCGCGTTTTCTTTGAAATTAAAGCATAAAATAGCACATAATTCAAGGAGTTTTGGTTCGTTCTCCACTCTCATCCACTCTGAGCCGACCCCATATCTTTCCCCTGACTTCTACTTATGGCTCCCTCCTGTTTGACCTATCGCATATAACAAAGCACACATGGCCTTATGGCCTTTTCCCTTTGCGCTTTACCCATCCCTCAACCTCTGTCAGCTATGAGCTATCAGCTGTAAGCTGTTTTGCCTATCCCCTACATCGCCATGCTCTTTTCTAGATAGTCTTATATGCTTTTTTTGTTGAACTCTTGGCATCATACCTCATATGATATGAAAGCAATTTCATCCTGCATTGACCTCACGATAAATGAGGTCTCCATCACTGCACCCGGGCACAGAGTTAAAAGGCGAGAAAGCATGACTATTCTTGGAGGAGAGTTCGAACAGATCGGCGTGGTACATTCACCCTACCGAGAGCAAAAGGAGGCCCCATCCCAGGGAAAGCACACAAACGATGTGAGCACACTCGAGATATTTGAAGTTTACGAGCCTGCGCTCCTGGATATTGAGCACTGCTCACACCTCATCGTGCTGTACTGGCAGGACAAGGCTAACAGAAGCGTGCTACAGACGCGCACGCCGTGGGGCCCTGAGATACACGGTGTGTTTGCAACGCGCTCACCCAATCGCCCCAACCCAGTGGGGCTTTGCGTAGTCGAGCTTATGGAGCGCAACGGTCTATTTCTCAAGGTCAAGGGCATGGATGCCCTTGATGGCTCGCCCCTGATAGACATCAAGCCCTACTCCTCACAGGTAGATTCGGTTCAAGACACGCACATCGGCTGGCACAAAAAGCGAGACCTCAAGCCGGAAAAGTGAGATTCGGAACAAGAGAAACCGGCCGAACCGTCTTATCTGGAACGACTCTCAAAATATGTTCTCCCCTTGCTCTCCTTTGCTCCTTACCTATGAGCTATCCTTGCCCCGTGAAATGGGAGCCATATTTCACTGGGGAGCGACAAGCTATGAGCTAACCTGCCTTTCCCCCATCTCACATCCCATATCGCCAATAACCCATATCCCAAATCCTCTATCAGCTATGAGCTGCGCCCATCCCGTGAAATAAAAGGCATATTTAACTTGGGCTGTCCCCTGGAATCTCTATTTTTCTCCACGGCGAAGTTTTTTACGTAAAATCTTTTTCATCAATTTAACTGTGGCACTTTTCACCAAAGAGCTAATATAGCCTCTGGCTTCCCCCGCAGGTGGTGCAGTTCTCCTTGACAGATCAGAAACATGAGCGTAATTTAACCTGTGTTTGGGTTCTTTGTTCACCCCTTCAGGAGCATGGACCGTTCACTCCGTTGGATGCTTTTTTTATTCCACCGGGGTTTATGTCACAGATTGGTTATTATTCAGCCAGGTCAAAGTATATCTCAAAACCAATATCTCAACGGGCTGTTGCCCAAACGGAAATCCCTTTGAACGGTCGTTAAAACGTTTTTTGCCAAGAAATCTTGGCGAAGTGGAAGATAAACGATGTCAACTGTTTGAGCCCCAAGGGTGAGTTTTGACATCGCCTGGAGCGAGCCTTAGATTTGTCAAAAAACGTTTTAGACTAAGAGAAAAGGGATTTCGGCAACAGCCTGTCAACACCTGACAGTCCCAGATTTCCTCAATAAAAGGAACAAGGAGTAATCATGGGAGAATACGACGAATTGGTTATCAGCGGATTTGACAGAGCGTGTGTGAAATATCCTGATAAAACCGCCATCATATATCTTGGCGAAAGATTTTCTTATATGAGTCTGAAGAATCTCATCGATAGGTTTGCTACTGCACTACACGATCTGGGCGTCAGGCATAATGATAAAGTAATGCTTTATATTCCGAATTGCCCCCAGTTTCTTATCGGATATTTTGGAGCTCAGCAGATTGGGGCCATACCGGTCCCAGTTTCTCCGATCTATACTCCCTATGAAATGAAATATCTCATCAACGACTCTGATGCTGAAACAGTTCTGTGTCAGGATACCAACTTTAGGTATATCAAAGAGGTTTTCCCAGAAACCTGTCTGAAAAGGGCTATTGTCACAAACTATGTGGACTTACTCCCCTTATATAAGCGCGTGGTCGGCACCTTGTTTGACAAAGTTCCCGATGGCGTTATTGAGAAAGGCGATAATGTTTATTCCTTCAAGAATCTCATTCGGCAATATCCG
This sequence comes from Pseudomonadota bacterium, assembly GCA_030603345.1. Lineage (GTDB taxonomy): Bacteria > Desulfobacterota > DSM-4660 > Desulfatiglandales > B25-G16 > JADFWK01. Next base: position 8,868 of record JAUVXZ010000056.1, on the reverse strand, counting down.
CCCCAACCACCAAAGGTGACCATAAACCCACGAGATCACCTTAGTTACATACTCTACACCGGCGGAACCACCGGCTTCCCCAAGGGATGCATAGCCACCCATACCGGTATGGTATCCTTTGTTAATGAGATTACAGGGGTAGGGGAAGGCCATATCTCAGATGGGGAAGAGGTGTTTATTATGGTGAACCCTCTCTTCCACCAGATGGCCCAGGGGGTCATTTTGGGAATGGTTTTAACTAAGGGGAATACTGCTGTGTTAATGCCTATACCCGAAGTAGATGCCATTTTGCAGGCCATACAGCGATATAGAGGGACTCTCTTTCTCGGTGCACCTACCCTTTACCGAATGATTTTGGAAAATGACAGGTTAGACCTATTTGACTTAAGCTCGTTAAGATACTGCTGGAGTGGCGGGGATGTCCTTCCCCTTGAGGTTCTTAACCGGTGGAAAAAGAGGTTCAAGGTGCCAATATATCAAGTATACGGTGCAACAGAGGTGGGTTTTACCGCGATGAGTCCCCTGGGCAGAGAGCCTGTCCCAGGGAGCATTGGGCTACCGCTATCCTCCAGGGAGATAAAAATTGTAGACCCAGATACCTTAGCCCCCGTTCCGCCAGGCACACCTGGTGAGTTACTCGTTACTTCTGACTATATCTCTAAGGGCTATTGGAAGAAACCCGAGGAAACTGCTGCTTCTTATGTGGAGATCGACGGTAAAACCTGGTACCGAACGAGCGATTATGTCAACATGGATAGTGACGGGCAACTGTACTATGTTGACAGGAGTGCAGATATCATAAAGTATAAGGGTTACAGGGTTTCATGTTCTGAAATCGAAGCTGTATTACAAGACCACTCGGCTCTCATAGGGGCATGCGTGGTAGGTATCCCCGATCCCAAGGTGGGCGAAAGAATCAAGGCAATCGTAGTGCTTAAGGAGGATGTGAGGGGTGTAACCGGACCCGAGTTGACAAAATGGTGCAAACAAAGGCTTGCCCCTTATAAGATTCCGCAGTACATAGAATTCAGAGACATGCTTCCAAAATCAAAGGTTGGGAAACTCTTGAGGCGAGAGGTACGGGATGAGGAGCGAAGAAGGGTAGGCAAGGAAAAGAAACCGATCAGAGTGTGAAAAGGTGTATAGTATCCGGGAAAAACAGGGCTAAATCCCAAAGTAAGCCGACTTTACATCTGGGTTATCCATAAGCTCCTGAGAAGTACCTTCCAAAACCGAAACTCCATTTTCGAGCACATAGCCGTGGTGTATAATAGGTAAGATCGGTCTGGCGTATTGCTCAGAGATCAATATAGTGATTCCTGTTGTTTCATTGATATCTTCGATTGCGCGGACAAGGATTTCCTCCATCATCGGGCTGAGCCCCAGTAGGGGTTCATCCAAGAGCAGCAGCTTTGGCTGGGCCATCAAAGCCCTCCCTATGGCAAGCATTTGCTGTTCACCACCGCTGAGAAACCCCCCCTCTCTCTTCTTCAATCCTTTTAAGGGTGAAAACATGGTAAAGACATAGTCAAGGGTTTTCTTGGCCTGTGCCCTCGTTGCCAGAATGCCGCCTATCTTCAAGTTCTCCAATACACTGCTTTCCGGGAAAATTCTTCGTCTTTCTGGGCAAAGGATGATCCCTTTCTTGGCCCTATCGCTGGTCTCCATAAAGATGATATCCGCTCCTTCATAATAAATGCTTCCAAGTACCGTTACCCTCTCCCCACCCCGCATTCTCTCTTTTTTCTCTATATCTAAAATTATCCCAGAGATAGTGTACATGAGCGTAGACTTCCCAGCACTGTTAGCCCCAAAGACACCTGTAATCTCACCCTTTTGGCACCGCAGATCTACATTATTGATGGCCAAGGCATTTTCATAAAATACCATAAGACTACTGACTTCTAACATTGACACTATGACGTCTCCGTTCCGAGGTAGGCCTTTCTGACCTCTTTGTTCTCAATGACCTCTTGCGGCATTCCTTCAGCGATCTTTTCGCCAAAATTCATTACCATCACCCGATCGGTTAGCCGAAAAAGCTCTCTCAACCGGTGCTCAATCATCATCATCGTTATGCCCTCCAGGTGCAATTTCTCCAGGAAGGGAATCATGGATGTTATCTCAGACATGCTGAGCCCAGAGAAAATTTCATCGCATATAATTATGTCAGGCTTCAGTGCAATGCAGCGAGCAAGCTCAAGACGTTTCAGATACCCGAGCGGGAGAGACCCCGCAGTCTTATACGGCACACGGGCATCGCGTTCAAAACCGACCTCCTCCAACATATCTATGGCCACTGCCTCTATATCCCCAAGCTTCCCACCTCTCGTGCGTCGCACCCGGGGAGAATTTAAGGGAACAATCAGGTTTTTGAATGCGGGCAAGCTATCATAAGGCCTCGCTATCTGAAACGTCCTCGTAAGCCCAAGATTAGCGATTTTATGAGGCTGCAAACCTGTGATATTCCTTGCCTTATAGAAAACCTTGCCAGAATCTGGTCGTACAAAGCCGGTAATAAGGTTAACCAATGTGGTTTTTCCCGAGCCGTTGGGTCCAATGACTCCAAGGATTTCTCCTTTAAACAAACGAAAGCTTAGGTTGGTTATAGCTTGAACCCCACCAAATGCCTTACTAACACCTCCTACCTGGAGAAGAAATTCGTCCGCCATACCTATACTTTTTCCCAAAGCTCGAATTGATGATATTTCCGCTGAAGGTAATTCATTAACCCTTCAGGCTTATACACTATAAACCCTATTAATATGAGACTGTAGAGGACCACCCTGAGTTGCCCAAAACCACGCAGTGCCTCGGAAAGTGGGGTCAGGATGAACGCTCCCAGCACCGGGCCCACTAAAGATCCCATTCCCCCCATGACGGCTGCAGCAATGGGCATTATGGAGAAATCCATGGCAAAAAGAGATAAACCTAACCACCCATAAAGGTGGCTCAGGTAAGCCCCACCAAAACAGCCTATTAATGCTGTAATGAACACAGCCTTAGTTCTGTATGCTGTTATGTTAATACCAGAGGCCTTTACCGCCTGATCATTATCCTTTATGCCCTGGAAAATGACCCCAATATCCTCACTGACTAATCTTCTAATCCCAAATAGTGACAGGATAACCGCCACCAGGATAAGATACTGTTCAATCCAAATATTCGGGAAGGTTGCGAGGGCACTAATTCCTTCGGTACTACCAAAAACACCGAGTGCCACGATAATATAAACGGCAAATAAGGGAAACATAAAGCTCACGATGGCGAAGTAGATGCCTCGCAGCCGGAGGCACGGGAGTAAGATTAGGGTGCTAATCACAGCTCCCGCCACTGAAGCAACTGGGATAGATAGGAGTGGTGGCCAGCCATAATAGGCGTTCAAGAGCCCTGAGATGTATCCGCCAACTCCAACAAAAAACGCCCCTCCTAAACACACCAGGCCGACAAATTCGGCTAAGAAGTCAAAGCCTAAGGCCAGCAATGCGTAGATCCCAGCTGAGCACAGGACCCTTTGCCAATACATATCCAAAACAAGGGGAAGCGTAAACAGACCCACAATCAGTACAAATCTTGGCGCAATGAGATATACCATCTCACCCCATGAAGACACGGCATACAAACCCTCAGTTCGTACCTTTATGCTCCTGTCGAGCCTCTTTTTGCGTCTGTCTCCGGTAAGCAACCTTAAACCCTCTCCTCAAGCTCTTTCTGTTTTCCTAAGAGTCCCGACGGCTTGAATAAGAGTATCAAGATAATGGTTCCGACCAGCACCACTGACTCCCACACAGCCCCGAACATGGCTGTGCTGATTTTCATGGCAAAGCCAATTACAAAGGACGCCAAAACCGCGCCTGCCCAGCTTCCAAGACCTCCAATGATGGACACCGCGAGGGCATAGATCAGGACCTTGTACCCTGCCTCAGCTGTCACACTGCCGAGAGGAAGAATGATCACTGCAGCCAGGCCGGCCAGGGCCGAGCCAATAGAGAGAGATATCATTGCCGTTCGATCAGAATTCACGCCGAGCATCATGGCGGCTCGTTCATCTTGGGCAATGGCTCTCAGGGATAAGCCCATCTTAGTGTGGTGGGTAAACAGCCACAACAATCCCACCACTGCAATTCCTCCCCCGATAATGATAAGCCGCTGAAAGTCTACGAACACACCCCATATATTCATCTTACCTTCTATGAATGGTCGGAGAACATAAAATGGACCTATGAAGCCCTTGAACCCACCGATACCCTGCATCCGCAGACCTTCCAATATGACTAAGCTCACTGCAAATGAGGCAATGATCTCCGATGTTGCCATCCCCCGTAAGCGTATGAGTATAAAACGGTACATAATAAAACCAACAACTGCCGCTATAGTCAGAGATAAAAGGATAGCAAGTGCGTAATTCATCCTCAAATCATTCACGAAACTCCAGGTCAGAAAGCCAACGAGCACATATATGGAGCCATGAGCAAAATTGGGTATCCTGCTGACCCCATAGACCAAGGTAAAACCCACAGCTATGAGGGCAAAGACAATACTGTTGACCGTGCCATATATTACTATGTCCATACTCTCTTTTACTCAAGCATTTGAAATTGAAACAAGCCCCTCAGCCACATCCTGCCGAGAGGCTTGCCTGGTGTCACTGCCCGATATCACTTTAGCCATGGAGGCATTTTTATGTTGCCAGTTGCAGCTACCTCAGGGAAAATCTGTACCCTCTCGCCATCCTGCCATTGCACCCAGCAGCCTAATACGCTCGTCTTTGGATCATAACCGTAGATGATCTGATGATTTTGGTCGAACCTGATCGTCCCACGAACCGCTGGCAGATTGGTCTTTTCAAGTGCTGCTATCAGGGGGTCCTTTTTAAGGGTTCCTGCTCTCTCAACAGCATCTTTCAATACATACAATGCCTCATAGGCGCTTACGCACCCGGTGCTCCGTGGTGGCACATTCCACCTTTTCTCAAAGTTATTGTAGAACTTCATGGTCTGTGGCATGAGATTGTTGGGGACATTACCAGTCTCTGAGAGGGTAACCACTGTGTAAGCACCCTTGCCATCGGTGGCTTTCCAGAAACCGGGATCCTCGGCTGCGCCAATAAAACCCAGGGGTAGTGCTGGCACCTCCATATCAGCCCACTGCTTCAAGAAAATCGAGGTTTCCGGGGAGTAGGCCCACATAAAGAGAACCTGTGCGCCTGATTTCTTGCACTCGCTCAGTGCCACTGAGTAGTCAGTGGTACCAATGGGATGCTTGTCTTTACCCACAATTTCCCAGCCACCCTTAACAGCGAGCTTCTCCACAATTCCTGCGGCTTTGCGGCACATCAAACTGTCGTCTATGGAAACGAACATCTTGTTGAACCCGAACTTCCCTTTGATTTGATTCATCAAATCAAGGCCTTCTTTTATATACGCCTTAACACTGCCGCTTGCCCTGAAAGAATACTTATACTTTTTGAGGTCGCTGCCTACCTTCTTATCCCAGCTGGGCGTATAGCAGCCAATAGATACGATGTCTACAATTTTATACCGAGCGTACAGATCCATGGCTGCCATCCCACACTCAGACATGCAGGGACCACCAACGATAACATCAGCCTTTTTCTGAAGAATCAATTTTTCTATTGCCAGGAGAACTGCACTGGTAGGCACACCGGGCTCCTCGTCACGGGTATCGATAATTTCAAGCTTAAGGGGGCGCATTACACCGGCTACATTAATCCCACCTGCAGCATTAATCTCCTCTGCAGCCAAGATCATACCGCGCTCGCCATTCTGCCCATAGGCACTCGCTCGGGGAACCGGTGCTCCTACAATTATGGGTTTACCTTTCTTTGCTGCGTCGGCCTTGATCACCCCAAAGACCCCTACCAGCAATCCCGAAACGATTAGAGCGATGGTGATACGAAAAACCTTGTTATTCATGATACCCTCCTTATTTTTAGAATGTGGTTAATAAAAAAATAAAGCTGCACCCTGCAAACCCCTTCTGTCACAGAATCCTCCGGCAAAGAGGCCGATCCGTTCACCTGAAAGGATCACCACTGCTAACCGGTCATGCTTCCATTGGTATCATTCGAATCGAGACTAAGAAAACAAAGAAATTAACATGCAGTTTATATGGAAACATCTCTATGTAACAAGGTTAGTTCCCTGGACTTCTTCTGGCCATCTGGACCCCAGGGCTTTTGCCGTGTACCTTGAAGACCCATGCTCCCTTTTAGCCTAGAATAGAATGTTCTCTTCCTTTCTTCAAACAACCGCTTGCATGAGGAGCGAGAGATTTACAACCGCTGCCGTGAGGAACTTCGTGTTTCGTAGGCAGGAATTCTTTTGGCTTCATCATTGTGTGAGGTTTAGCCATGAGCGTGAACTCGGTGAGAAACGGAATTGGATTGAATGCTGAAAAACCCCCTTTTAACTTCACGTAGCTTAAGAGAAAATCCGCTGGTGTGTCAAGGGAAAAAGGGCTTACATTCGGTTGTTTGATATTACTTGGTGAACCTACCCGCCATTGGATCTATGGTAACTCGTGCAAAGAGTCTATTGGTTTTTTCAACAGTTCTTAATGTAAATCTTTGCCCTATGCCCTTTGCCTTAGGCTTTCGCCTCGACCCCGTCCTTAGGGGACTACCCCGGGCGCGGAGACTAAAGACTCGGAGTGCGAAGCCCTCCTCGAGGAATATAGCACATCCCATATCGCTAGTCACCCATCCCCTATCAACCATGAGCTCTGCTCCAGCTTGACGTCCCCCAAAAGCGCAACTTTCTTTTGCTCTTCCTATTCGGCAATAGGTACAATGCGGGCAACATTCGGAAGGCCATTTTTCATCTGAACATGGATGTGCTTCATCCAATCTCTGTCTTCCTCGGGGAAGTCGTTACGATAATGAGAACCTCTGCTCTCGGTCCTCGCCAGTGCCGAAACGCTAATGGCTCTGCCGGTTAGGGCTGCATTTCTGCACTCCAGGATCCTCCACAACTCCTGGGGATTGCGTGCTTGGTGCCCTTGAAGTTCGGTTAGGATCTCATCGATCGTCCTGATACCCTCCTTCAAGGATTGCTCAGAGCGAAGGATGCCGACCTTCTCCCACAGGACCTCCCCCAATTCCCTCATGAGGAATCGAGTGTTGGGTGGTTTTGTGTGTTTTGCAGGCACAAGAGAGAACCGCTTCTGGGAAGTTACCTGAGCCATGGCCCGGAAATCAGACAGCGCCAGGTTGGAAACAGCGTATTCAACAGCAGATCGGGCTGCCAAGGTACCGAATACGAGCGAGCCGGACAGGGCATTGCCTCCTATTCTGTTTGCCCCGTCAATACCACCCACCACCTCCCCACCTGCGAAAAGACCGCGCATAGGTGTGCAGCCGGACTCGTCGATGATTAGTCCCCCCATGTTATAGTGGCATGCGGGGGTAATCTTTATCGGCTCTGAACCATAGGAAAATCTCCTTTTCAAAAGATCCCTCACTCTATTGCTGAGCGGGATCATGCTTTCCTCCGCCTTCTGCATATCCAAAAGGAGTGCCCCTTCGATTCCATTGCCCTGCGCTATTTCCATGAAAAAGGCCTGGGCGAGCCGATCTCGTGAAACCATGCCAATGGGTCTTTCATAAAGGCCGTATTTCTCCTTCAGATCTTCACCCAATCGGTTCGTGATCTTGCCCATATCTGCAAGCACAGACGGAACAATCATACGAACGCGACCTGATCCGGCATAGGTGAGAGGATAAAACTGTACGAACTCCATGTCCATGAGTTCCAGGCCTGTTTCCATGCCCAGGACATAGCCGTCTCCTGTTATTCCTGGTGCATTGTCGTTTTGGGCATAGATCGCTCCGGCACCCCCTGTTGCGAGCAGAACAGCACTCGCTGGAAATCCGTAGATCTCCCCGGTGCGCTTTTGAAACCCTGTGGCTCCATAACATGCCTGACCATTTGTAATCAAATCAGTGACCATGATTCCTTCCAAAAATTTCACACCCGCCCGTTGGCAAGCTCGAACAAGGGTGGAAGTAACTTCCGGGCCCCCGATAAGCGAAGAAGACCTGGTGGAAAATCCGGTGCTTCGAAACCTTCCCTTCATGCCCATCTTGTGGAGTTGCTTTACCATGGCCGGGGCCTCTTTGACTGCCGTAGCAACAAGAGACCGTACGTTCAGGTTCTTGCCACCCTGAAGTGTTTTTTCAATATGCGTCTCCACATCCCTACCCTCGGTCGGAAAAGTAAAAACTCCTCCAGCAAGGTAGGTGTTGTTAGCCTTTCCCGCAGGTGATTTTGACACTAGGAGGGCCCTCTTTCCTCTTTCTGAAACCTCCAGCGCAGCCCTCAGTCCAGCTATGCCGCTTCCAATGATCAAAACGTCCGATTTGATAATATCCATATCCATTTTTGCCATTAATTTTGTTCTCATCAAGCGGTTATTGATTTCAGTTTTCGAAATATTATCGAAGCCTAAAGGGTTTACGCTTACCACAACCTTGGGCGCAAGTCTTGGTGAACCTCCATCAGTGCAGGCAAAGGATGAAGCTTTTTTTGCTTACCCTCTTGCTCGACCATGGCTAAGGTATCTAGATCTTCTGTCCATCAAGCCGGGTTCTATCCTTGAGATTTCATAAGGAGGTACGTGATCTCCTCTCTTGTGGGTAGTGAGTCTTGAGCCCCTTTCTTCGTCACAGTCAGAGCACCGGCGGCGTTGGCGAAACTGATAGCCTCTTGCATAGGCCGCTCCTCGGCCAACGCTAGGGCCAAAGCCCCGTTGAAGGCATCGCCCGCTGCCGTAGAATCTACCGCCGCCACAGGGAAAGCGGGAAACGCTTGCACACGATCTCTTTGAACCCAGCAGGCTCCCCTTTCC
>JAUVXZ010000307.1 GCA_030603345.1 Pseudomonadota bacterium | reverse complement strand
CAAAGCTGGAAATGCAAACATGATGTCGACTATTCTCATAATTACAGCATCTACTCCTCCCCCATAATAGCCTGCTATCACTCCGAAGGTTATGCCGAGAAGCATGGCGATTCCAACCGCAACAAAACCTGCACTCAGACTAACCCTGGCTCCATAGAGAACTCTCGAGAGAACACCTCTTCCCAGAGCATCAGTTCCCAGGGGCATACCTTTTATTGCGTCCTCACTCCAGAATCCGGGTTTCAACTTCTTGAATAGTTCCGGAGGAGAAGGAGTGGGATCGTTAGGAGCAATATAATTTGCCAGTATCGCACACAAAACGAGCATAACAACGATTATCAGACCAGAAACTGCTGATCTATTGTATCCAAACCTTCTTATTAATTCTCTGGCTTTTGTCTCTCTTTTCCTTTCCATTTTATCCTATTTATAATGAATTCTCGGGTCGATATAGACATAGATGATATCCGTTACGAGGTTTACTATCACAAATACTAAAGCAAAGAACATGACGCTTCCCTGCACAGCAGGGTAATCCCTCATGCGCACTGCATTTACAACATATCTACCTATTCCAGGCCATGAGAAGACCGTTTCTGTCAGGATAGCCCCTGCAAGCAGCAAGCCAAAATTTAGTCCAATTACAGTAACTACGGGAATCATTGCATTCTTTACCGCGTGCTTGTAGATTACTACCCTCTCTGATAATCCCTTCGCTCTTTCCGTCCTTATAAAATCCTGTCTCAACACCTCCAGCATACTTGACCTGGTTACTCTGGCGATGGTTGCCATGGGTATTGTTGCGAGAGCAATGGAAGGTAGAATTAAGTGACGAAGTGTACTCACCAGAGCTGCGAAATTCCCGGTGATTATACTGTCGAGGATATAAAAACCTGTGATGCGATGGAAAGAGATGACAATATCTATCCGCCCTGCTATGGGTAGCCATCTCAGGTATACCCCAAAAATCATCATAAGCATAATGCCCAGCCAAAAAACGGGCATTGATATACCGAATAGTGCTATTCCCATAAATGTGTAGTCGAGAGCAGAGTACTGCTTGGAGGCGGAGATAATTCCCGCCACGGTGCCTATGAGTATGGCCAAGATCATCGAGCAAAAGGTGAGTTCAAACGTGTTGGGAAATCTATCAAGTATCTCCTTGGTTACATATTCGTTGGACACGATAGAGCGGCCCATATTACCGCGAAGGACATTACTAAGCCATATCCCATATTGAATGTAGAGAGGCTTATCTAATCCGTATTTTTCCCTTATAGCATTGATTGTCTGTTGAGATGCATGTTCTCCAGCCATGGTTCTCGCAGGGTCACCCGGGGCGAGATGCATTAAAGAGAATGCAATGATTGAAGTTCCCAGTAAAACTGGCACTAGCATCAACACTCTCTTTACAATATACCACTTCAATTCATTAATACCTTTCGTCTTTTGAATAGGTCTCTAGCTACGGACAGGCCTCAGTAAAAATGTCCCTTAACCTGCACCATCTTTTGAAGCTGGTCAGGCTCGATTCTTCAAGTATCCTCACATTACATTTCTAACAGTGAGGGGGTGATCGAAATCACCCCCTCACTGTAAAAGATCCGGACGAAAAGAGTCTCTTTTATTCTATCCATACAGGATAGAAGAACTTCCTCGATGTGGGATGGAGGACATAACCCTCGACATTCTTCCTGAAAACTACGTTCTGGTTTGAATGAGCCAGATATACAAACGGAGCGGCTTCGTGTATCATTTGCTGCACTATTCTGTAGTATTGTGCCCTTTCCTCCACATCATAGGTTTGCAGTGCCTGGGAAATTAGGAATTGCGCCCCCTCATCATTGTAAAAACCGTAGTTTCCGGCTGTGCCCAGTGAAGTAGCATTTGCTCCATAAAGTACATTCATAAAGTTGTCTGGGTCTCCGTTATCATCTGTCCATCCCAGAAGACACATCTGATGGTTTCCACGCTCGGTTTCCTGAAGATAGGTGCCCCAATCCACTTGATAGAACTTCACGGTTATACCCACAGCAGCTAGATAACTCTGAATCGCCTCCCCAATCTTTGGAGGGTCAAACATATAAGGTCTCGATACTGGCATTACATACAGAGTGACCTCGAAGCCGTCTGGATATCCCGCCTCTGCCAGGAGCCTCTTTGATTTTTCAGGGTCATACGCATAGTCTTCTACATCATCATTGTATCCCAGCATGAAGGGGGGCATCCCGTTCTTTGCCACTATCGCCGTTCCCATATAGAGGTCATCCACTATCGACTTCTTATCAATGGCATAGTTGATTGCCTGTCTTACCTCTTTCTTGGTAAGGGGCTCAAAATACCCGGGAGTCTTAACCCAGGGCTCATCCGAATCGCGCACTCCATTTCCATTTGCATCTTTATATCCATACCCGGTATTCATAGCCATATATCCGATATTCATTCCCGGTTCTGTTAGAAGTTTTAGATCTTGATTAGCTCTTATTCTCTCAAAATGAGCGGGATCCGGATACTCAATTCCGTGCACTTCGCCCACTTCTAAGGCCATAAGTCTTGCCGAAGGGTCGGGGATGACCTTGAAGATCAGTCTGTCCAGTTTGGGCCGCTCCCGCCAATAGTTATCATTCACCTCCAAGGTGATGTGGCCATCTTTCACCCATTCAACGAACTTAAAGGGACCCGTTCCCACAGGATGTTTAAAGACATCCGCGCCCCATTTCTCTGCATTGGTAGGACTGACCATATTGACGGTGAACAACGCCAGGTTGGTCATTATTGAGGCATTTACCCTCTTCAGCACAACTTTTACTGTATAGTCATCAATCTTTACTACTTTCTCTATATCAGTGAACATATACCCCCAAAATGCCCATTCGCCTTATTGATGGGCCCAATGATTTCCGTCATATTGTCTGGCAAAGGAAAAAACAACTGCATCCGCGTTGACATCTGTCCCATCGTGGAACTTGACTCCGCGTCTCAATTTGAAGGTAATTTCCTTACCATCTTCAGACGTTTCCCATGATGTGGCTAAACAGGGTTGTATTTCTGTGGAACCCGATTCAAATTCAACTAAACCCTCAAAAATGTTATCTACTCTCTGGACAGACTCTCCATCGGTTATGTCTGCAGGGTCCAGTCTAACTGCATCTCCACTGCTGCCAAAGACTAATGTTCCCCCAGCCAGGGCCAGTGAACTAACAAGGGTAATGCTGCACACTAGGCTGGTTGCTACCAGCAAGCTTTTCCATAGGTTTCTTGTCATTATTTGGTTCCTCGCAGTAACTGTGTTCGGGCTTGTAGGCGGGGTGGCGGGGGTGCGGGCGGGTTTCTGTGGTCGGG
>JAUVXZ010000306.1 GCA_030603345.1 Pseudomonadota bacterium | reverse complement strand
TGACCCAGACTCTCTTGGGGTCCAATCTGCCAAAGATATAAATCTCAAGAAGCAACTGCTGGTTGCGCAGGACAAGGCAATCAAGGGAATTACGTTTGGGCTCAAAATGCCAGGAAGTGACTATAATCTGTATGTGGCTGGTCCAGACAGAACCGGACTTACCTTTATTGCCAAGACCTATATTGAAAAAGTGGCCAAAAAAGCTCCGCCACCCTCTGACTGGTGCTACGCACATAACTTTCAGGAACCAGATACACCGAGATTCCTCAAACTAAAAAGAGGCATGGGCCTGAAATTAAAAGAGGATATAGCCGGATTCCTGGAAGAGATTAAAACAGAGATACACGATGTTTTTGAGAGCGAGGGCTATAACAAGGAGAAGGAAGTCATAACCAAAGCAACCACAACCAAAAGGAACGAATTGATTTCCCAGTTGGAAAAAAAGGTGAACACAGGGGGCTTTGTCCTCAACATTAGCCAGACCGGAATGATGATCATACCATCAAAGGATGGCAAGCCAATGGATGACAAGGCTATTGCCGCTCTCCCAGAGGAGGAAAGAAAAAGGCTCCAGGAGGTAAGCCAGGATCTGCAGAGAGAGATGAAGGAGGCATTGCGGGCCATCAGAAATCTGGACAGAGAACTGAAAGAGAAGATCAAAGAGCTTGACAACAAGATAGCCCTTTACCGCGTGGGGCATCTGATAGAAGAGCTTGAGACAACATATAAGGATTCCCCGGAGGTATTAGATTATCTTAAGGAAATGAAGGATGATATTATCCTGAAAATAGATGATTTCAAACAGAAACAACCAATCACCGCGGGCACCTTTCTTATGCCCCAAATCGAACCAGGATTCACCCGCTATGAAGTAAACGTCTTGATTGATAACTCAAAACTAAAAGGGGCCCCCGTTATCATTGAAACCAACCCAACCTATCCGAACATCTTTGGCAGGATAGAGAAGCATGCGCAATTTGGTACCCTCTTTACTGATTTTTCCATGATAAAACCCGGTGCACTCCATCGTGCAAATGGCGGCTATCTGATTATCAAGGCAATCGATCTCCTGAGAAGCCCAGGATCTTGGACTGCCCTCAAGAGGGCGATAAAAAATAGTGAGATTCGGATTGAAGACCTTGCAGAAGAGATGGGATTTATTTCAACAAAGACCTTGAAGCCTATGCCTATTCCTCTGAGCGTCAAGGTTGTCTTGATAGGCGATCCGCATATATTCCATCTTCTCTATTCCTTTGACAGCGATTTTAAGAAGATGTTCAAGGTCAAGGCTCAGCTTGATGATAATATAAGAAAGTCAAACAGACAGATTAAGAACTATCTTTTCTATATCGCCAAGGTATGTGAAGAGGGGCACCTTCTGGACATTGACAAAAAAGGTCTTGCCAGGATAATCGAGTATGCATCTGAACTGGTGGGAAACCAGCAAAAGATGTCCTTAAAATTGCCGGAAATAAAAGACTTGGTGGTAGAGGCCGACTTCTGGGCCAACGAACAAGGGAGAACCCTTATCGAATTACGTGATATAGAGAAGGCCATTGATGAGAAGATGGGGAGATCAAATCTTACGGAAAAGAAGATTCAGGAAATGATTGAAGACGAGACGCTCTATATCCAAACAAAAGGGAACGTTGTAGGCCAAGTAAACGGTTTATCACTGTACGACCTGGGTGACTATACCTTCGCCAAACCAATAAGAATAACCGCTACCGCCACCCCAGGCAAGGAAGGAGTGGTGGATATTGAGCGGGAGGCCAAAATGAGCGGGAATGTTCATACCAAAGGCATCCTGATCATGGAAAGCTATCTAAAAAATAAATATGCCCTAGACAAACCCCTTGCCCTTTCGGCCAGCGTCACCTTTGAACAGAGCTATGGAATGATTGATGGAGACAGTGCCTCGGTTGCCGAGCTCTTTGCCATTCTGTCGTGCCTGTCAAACAAACCTATAAATCAAGGTATTGCCGTTACGGGTTCAGTAAGCCAGTTAGGCGAATGTCAGCCCATCGGTGGCGTTACCAAGAAAATACAAGGTTACTTTGATGTCTGCAAGGTCAGAGGTCTGACCGGAGCCCAAGGTGTTATTATTCCAAAACGAAATATGAACGATTTGATGCTTAAGAAAGAAGTAATCAGCGCAGTAGAAAAGGGTAAATTTCATATCTATGCCATAGAGCATATGGATGAGGGTATTGAGATCCTGACGGGCGTCAGGGCAGGAAAGAGGGATAAAAAAGGGAATTACCCAAAAAACACCTTGAGCAATTTGGTCATGCAACGGTTGAAGACAATGAGCGAATCAATCAGAGAGTCGGAACAGAAAACACGGAGAAAGGTGAAGAAAGGGAGGGTTTGAGGGCTCAGCCACCAGCAAGATAAAAAGAAACAACAAAGCCTCTGTGATGGGTCTAACCTACGAACCACCTCGTACCTTGTTACGGGTTACGGGATAAGGGACATATACCACACATCGCATAGCACGTTAGGCATCACAAAACTCGACAAACACGGACATGGACAACGGAGAACTGATACTATTGGTTATTCTATCTGGTTAACAAAGGTAACCATTCTTTTTAGGAGACTCTTGAGTAAATCCTCTGGCAGCAATCCCACCCTTGATAGTCTGGTATAACATCCTCCTGCCATCTCCTGTACCGTGAGCTCCAAGTCCTTATTCTTCTTATAAATATCTATCATTTCCTTTCGGAAATTCTCTGCTTCCTGTTTAGCCTTTTCACAAAACTCCATCCCTTCAGGAGGCGTGAGGGCACCAAAGTGTTCGAAGCAGATAATCTCCGCTTTAGTCTTACCGAGCTTGTCTATGCTTTGTTGAAAATAGTCATAATTGGAGCTTCCCATGGGGAGAATCCTCTCTTCTGTCAGGGTACCAATGCTGTCCGATGGAAACAGGATATAGTCTCGAGGGAAAAACAGAGCCAGGCTACACACTGAATGTCCTGGAGTACCAATAACCTGAACCTCTACCCCATCTCCAAGGTTGAGCTCCATGCCATCAAAAAGCATATCGTGAACAGGGAAGCCCTCCTCAACAAGATTGAGCGGCTCCACCTGGCCGACCAAGTTCCCCTCCTTCAACATTGAATTGTTATGATCCTGTATCGCCTTCAGGGCCTTTTGGTTTTTCAGGATATGTGCCCCAACTTTTGAAACCGCCACCTTAAGCCACGGCCACTGTCGAGCCAGGTATGGTGCCATGCCGAGGTGATCGTAATGGGTGTGAAGTATGATTAAATGCCTGATTCTCTCCAGATCTACGTCAAGATCATCAAGCTGACTCAGCACCCCAGGTGCAATATGTGCCATTGCACCACCGACCAGTGCATACGTGTCTCCTCTCAGAAGATAGGTGCAGAGCTCTGAGCG
>JAUVXZ010000085.1 GCA_030603345.1 Pseudomonadota bacterium | reverse complement strand
GTAGCCATCTACTGCGGCTTTAGAAACCTTGCTGCAACGCTTGTTTCGAGATTTTGGTCCTGGACATATTTATGAATATGCCTGCGGGCCAAAATCTCTCCAACTGCTCGTTTCGCTAAGGTTTCTTGTGCCTCGCTACGACGCCTACTGCAAAATCTGGGTTAAGTAGGCTATATTGATCAGTATGCTGATCAATTAAGATACTATATTGATCAATGTAGTGATTGATGTAATTATAAACAGAGCTGATTATTCAACCATGAAACGTAGTTTTGGTAAAGGAATGCTGGTAACCAAGGATAGCTTTTTGCGAGAGGAGCGGCTTTTTATTTGCCGCATAAGGGAGGGAATATGCAAGAGTTCGTTTATTCCAATGTTGAAAGGGAAATGGAGGTCTACGGCTACGACTCCGTGACCAAGAGCCACTGTCGGATGTGCCATGGTGGTTGTGGCGTTTTGGTTTACACCAAAAATGGTAGAGTAGCTAAAATTGCCGGCGACCCTGACTGCCCCATAAACCATGGAACTCTCTGCAGCAAGGGAATTGCATCCGCTCAATTAGCCTACCATCCGGATCGATTGACGCATCCCGTGAAAAGAATGGGGCCAAAGGGGAGTGGAAAATGGGAGCGCATTTCGTGGGATGAAGCCCTGGATACTATTGCGGAACGGATGGTACAGTATAAAGAATCCTTTGGGGCTGAATCAGTTGTCATGGGTTACGGCACCGGGAGGGAAAACGAGGCGGTCATCTACCGTTTTGCTAATCTGCTTGGTAGCCCGAATGTTCTTACTGCAGGACACTTCTGCTACGGCCCCCGGATCGCCACCAGTATTATTACCTGTGGAACAAATCCAATCGTAGATTACGAAAACCATCCCAAGTGCATCATGGTGTGGGGCAACAATCTGGTCATCAGCAACCCTGACTGTTACAAGGGGGAACCGTTTTCCGTAAGCCTGGATGAAGGGGCGCAATTAATTGTGGTTGATCCCAGGCTCACGCGCCTGGCGGCCCGTGCAAACGTGTGGCTGCAACTCAGACCCGGGACGGACGCGGCACTTGCTCTTGGAATGCTCAACGTGATTGTGAACGAAGGGCTTTATGATAAGGAGTTTGTGGAAAATTATGTCCATGGATGGGAATCCTTTGTAAAGCGGGTGAATGAGTACCCGTTGGACAAGGTGGAGGAGATTACCTGGGTGCCACAGAAAAAGGTGAGAGAAGCGGCACACCTTTTTGCCACTATCAAACCGGCTGCGATTCAATGGGGTGTAGCCATTGAACAACAAATCAACTGTGCAGATAACAACCGGGCCCTCATGGCACTTATGGGAATCACGGGAAATATCGATGTGCCGGGCGGGCAGGTCCTTTTTAGAACCCCGAAGATCAGGAATGTCGGGCAGTTTGGCGCCCACGACAAGCTGCCGAAAGAACAAGCTGCAAAACGATTGGGAGGTAATCGTTTTCGGTTGGCAGGGAATTTTGCCATTATCAATCCCAAATGTGTTTGGGATGCCATCCTTGAAGAAGAGCCCTATGCGGTCAAAATGCTATTCTTTATCAGCTCAAACCCTGTGATGACCCGTGCCAATGCGAGAGAGGTTTATCAAGCCCTTGAGCAGGTTGAATTCATGGCGGTTTCGGACTTCTTCATGACGCCTACCGCTGAATTGGCAGATGTTGTGCTGCCTGCGGCTACGTGGCTCGAGATGGATTACATCGGTGATTTTTGGAAACGGCATGGTTACATACTACCTCGGCGTAAGGTGATTCAGGTGGGTGAATGTCGCTCCGATCACGAAATGCTCAACGACCTGGCACACAGGGTAGGGCAGGGCGAATACTGGTGGGATACATTTGAAGGGGGCCTTGACTATATCCTGGAACCCTTGGGGATCACCTGGCAGGGTTTCAAGAAAATGGATTACATAAGGGGTGAGGTGAAATACCAGAAGTATAAGGAAAAGGGCTTTTCCACGCCTACCCGGAAGTTTGAATTGTGGTCCACCAAGCTGGAAGAATGGGGTTATGATCCGCTGCCCCAGTACCGTGAAATGCCTGAAGGCCCGGTAAGTACGCCAGAATTGTACAAGGAGTACCCGTATATCCTTATCACGGGGATGAGGTTGCCTGGCTTTTTCCATACAGAAAACCGGCAGGTGCCGTGGCTGAGGGAACTCCACCGGGATCCTGTTGTTGAGATTCATCCGGACACCGCGCAAAAACAGGGAATCGAGGAGGGAGATTGGGTCATCATCGAATCCCCACGGGGTAAGGTAAGACAACGAGCCAAGCTTTCCAAAGGTATTGATCCAAGGGTTGTGGGTGCCCAGCATGCCTGGTGGTTCCCGGAGCGAAAAGATACAGGTCACGGGTGGGATGAATCCAATATCAATATACTAACAGACAATGCCTATGAAACATGTGACCCGGCTATGGGCGCAACGAATGTCAGGGTGCTTTTATGTGAGATCTATCCTGAAATCAACGAAGGAGAGACAACATGAGACCATACACGTTGGTTATTGATCACGAACTCTGCTGTGGGTGTATGACCTGTGGGGTAGCGTGTAAGCAGGAAAACGATCCAGCCGACGGGATCAAGCTCATTCATATCTCAGAGGACGGCCCCAAGATGGTGGATGGAAGGCTTGATTTCATCTTTCATGTCAACGTGTGTCAGCACTGTGATGAGCCTCCGTGTGTTGAGGCTTGCACAGTTGAGGCCATCACTAAAAGAGACGATGGCATCGTGATCATCGATTACGAGGAATGCACAGGGTGCCAGGTTTGTATCGATGAATGTCCTTACAATGCCATAGCTTTTGACGGTGAGAAAGGGTTAGCGCAGAAGTGTAACCTCTGTTATCACCGTATAGATGAAAGACTTGTCCCTGCGTGCGCTGATAATATATGCCCATCTCACTGCATTTATTTTGGAGACCCAGATGAAATCGACATGGTGATTATGGAAAAGAGAAAAAAGAGGAAGACAGTTTGACCTTTTCACCTAGGTTGGCCCCTGCCGCCACCGCTTCCCCCACCTCTTCCTCCTTTGCCACTCCCTCTGCCCATACCCTGGCCTTTGCCTCTGCCCCTACCTACGCCTCCACCTTTTTTTCTACCTTTGCCCATGTCTCGCCTGGTACCCTGGTTTTTCCCCTGGGGTTCAGGTTGAGCCCCCTCTTTGAAGGCCTGAACCTGTTCGGCGACTATGCGACGAAGTCTTGTTGAGAGATAGGACCAGAGGTCAAGAAAAGCAAAGGTTCCTGCTTCAACAACAGCCTCTGTTTTGGTTTTGGCTTCGGCCTGAGAGTCCGCTGCCTGTGTTCCCGGTTCGGCCTGTGTTTTAGCCTGAGCTTGTGCGCGCGGTGTTTTTTCTGACTCTTTTTCCAGCTCCGGTTTTAAGGGCAAGAAAGATTTCAGTGTTTGATATGCCTGGTTAACTTCCTTTAGTTTTTTCTCGGCCTTTTGTTTTAGGCGGGGTTTGGTTGAGAACCGATCCGGATGCCAGATGTTAACCAGGTCTTTGTATGCCTGTTTTATCTCATCTATGGAAGCATCAGGGTTCAGTTCGAGTATTTCAAAGCACCGCTTGATATCCATTTTCATCACACCTCCACCGTGATTCCATATAATGGACTCACCTGGTCATGGTCAGCCGCCTGGTACCCTTGATTTGTCTGAAGTTTGCACCCTCAGACACGCATCGCAAGGCTCGTTCGGGATCTATTACCTTGGTGCCTGAGACGGCATCCACACCGTAGTCAAAGACAATCGGTGATAGGGGAGTTGTGTCTCCCAATATGACGATATATGCCCGAGGGGTGCAGAGCTTGAGCAAATGCTCCAGGGTATGGTTGGTAAAAGCTGTACCGGTGATCCCCACAATGTCAGCCTGTGGAATGAGGTTATCTGCCTCGACCTCGGTAAAATCTCCTTCCTGAGGGTTTTTCTCGATTACCCAAAGCTCTCTGGCATGCTCACGAAGCAGCGGTATAAAGGGAAAGTGTCCGACAATAGCTATCCTCTTGCCTTTCCCCTTTTCAGCAATAAGGTCTCTGGCGTTAAGATCCTGGCACCGCTCCACATCAATGTCCAGGAGCGAGTTGATCGTTGCCATGCCGATAGCTGCCTCAAGTATGCTTTCCGAGTATGCCATGCGGGTTAGTTCGAGTGCGCTTTTCTCTATCAGGTGACCGGGTTCCTTTACCAGGGGGGGTTCCTGTCGCAGGGCATCTCGCGGCAGTGTTGCTGCCAGCCCGCAGTTACGAGTGAGCACGCCGGTATGAAAGACTCCCTGGCGGATGTCTCTTACCGGTGCCTCCGGATTTAATTGTGAGATCAAATCATCGAGAATTTTCATCATCCCTTTAGCCACTTCTAGATGTCTTCATAACACAAGATCTTAAAATTTATGTCTCACCACCCGCTCCCATTCGACCCTTCGACAAGCTCAGGGCTCAGGACCCAGTGTCGCTATAGGCACGGAGATCACAGAGAAAAACGAATTATCTCTGTGGTGAAATACTTTCCTTTCTATTTTCATCGGTTTGCCCGTGCCGGGCCGGGAAGGCGAAGCTTCGCTAGTGGTCTATATGCCTCTACCCACCCACCGTAACCAGATTGCTGTCGTGACTCCCCATATCGCGTTAAAGATAAAAACAAACACGGGAGTAAGGGAACCCAGATCAAGCCCCATAACCCCTTTGTGCGCGTTGAGGGGAAAGACTACGAACAGTTGCACGAGTGTGGGGCCCAAACTGAGAATTAAGCCCCGGGATAGAATGCGGTTTCTCATAAGGGGAAGCAGGAAAAGGAACCCCCATATGCCACCCCATACGATACGGGGATACAGCCACTGGGGGGAGAGGGTAGGTGCTATTTTTACCCCGAACCCTGAGGTAATACCAAGCTCTCCGCAAAGCCATACGGCGAGGCTGTTCAAGAGGGCACCCAGACACCCTGCAGCAAATACCAGGGTGATTTTCTTAGCAGAGCTGCCCATATTGGCTTCCTCCTATATTTCGGATCCGGAAATTCTCTGCGGGCATTATAAGAAGCGCTCCAGAGTTTTTTCCCAAAGTCCCTGCGCCTTGAGGATTGCTTCGCATACCTCTCTGACGGCCCCGGCTCCCCCTCTTGCTGTTGTAACCATGTCCGCATTCTCAAGGAGGGTTTCATGGGCATCTGCCACAGCAACAGACAGCCCGACCTTTCTCATGAGTGGGAGGTCAATCAGATCATCACCAACAAATGCAATCTCCTCAGCCGGTATCCCTGTCTGTTTCGAGATGTCCCCGAGTACACCAGACTTGTCATGAACCCCGTCGAAAATAAGGGAAATACCGAGATTGTTGCACCGGTGATAGAGGGCCTTTGAGACCCTGCTCGTAACGATACCCAC
This sequence comes from Pseudomonadota bacterium, assembly GCA_030603345.1. Classification (GTDB taxonomy): domain Bacteria; phylum Desulfobacterota; class DSM-4660; order Desulfatiglandales; family B25-G16; genus JADFWK01. The sequence goes on along the minus strand of JAUVXZ010000085.1, from coordinate 7,642 downwards.
CTTTACCCCTGCCTCCATGAGCAGTTGAATACCTAAACCATCCTTTGCATTGAATACCTTGGTCTCCACACCCTTATCATCGTAAATGATACTACCGTCGTTAAGGACGCCATCGACGTCCAGGAGCAGGAGTCTGACGTGGTTCAACTTATCTAAGGACATACGTATATCTCCAGAATATTTTGCAAATCCTCATCCAGTGGCATCCGGTATCGTGCTACTGAAAATGGTGAGCCCCAAATCAGTTCAAGCGAAAACCCAAGTTTCGGTAGCACAGACCACTTTCAATGTGGCAACGCCGAACACGTGAGAGGGGAAAATGGGTATTTTATAGCCTGCACTGCAATATCTATCGAAAGGCACCAAGCTGGCAGGAGGATACCCTGACTTGTAATGCTTCACATGCCGCAGATACATCCATCCTGGCTATACTGAATCGCTCGGCGATTTCCCAGCATGAGAGACATGAGATACGATTGTCTTCCAGGGAGTTTTTAATGGTCTCCTCAAGCTCCGATGTTACATTTTCTGCCGGCCGAACCACTTTCTTTTGAGGGCTGTAGCCGAACAGTCCTAACTGGCATTTGGTTATTCGGGTCTCAAGAAGATCCATGGCCACACCAACATCACCTGGTGATACCGCTCGCTCATGTGCAATCTCATGTGCTGCAGCACAGGTGATCCTGCCATCTTCAGTTTTCTGTTTTATTGCCTCGGCAATCTTTGGATCAAGCTTTGTATCGGTGGGATGTTTTGCACGGTAGTGTCCCGCATCCTGATGTGTCATGATTTTTCTCCTCGTATTTTATCAGCTGATCCTTAATGTCCGCACCAGCCGTCTATATAAAGTAAGATCTTAGAATCTATCCGCCTGAGGTGGATTTATCCGCCAGACTTCGGGCGGATTAATGTCTCACCACCCGCTCCCAATCGACCCTTCGACGAGCCCTTGGGCTTAAGCCTCTCGGCAATGAGCCTCTCGGCCATGAGCTCGAGGCCGAATGGCTCGAGGCCGAATGGCTCAGGGCTCAGGACCCAGGGTCGCTAGAGGCACAGAGATCACAGAAAAAAACGAATTATCTCTGTGTCCCCTGCCCGCCATCAGCTGCGCCTCAGGCGCAGGCAGGCGGGTCTGCGTCTCTGCCTGCCCCGTAGGTGGGAACCATCGTACTGGGGTGGTGAAATACTTTCCTTTCTATTTTGAAGGGGCTTAGGTTATGTTAAACTCAAGGGTTGTTACACATTGTATATATTAGTCAAAGGTTGTTTGCAACTGGTAACACTTTCTCACGTTTTCTCACACACAAGGCTTTCCCTCTTGACCACTAACCACTGCTACAGTATATTTCTAAAGTTGCAGATAGAAGATTCTTACTAAATCACTATACGTGAATCGAGAAAACAAAGGTATGAAAGAGATAGATGAAAGGGCTTTGATGCCAACAGCGATTATCGACAGTGATCACGAGCTGATCATCAATTATGCCCGGGATGTGGTTGGCAGGAGCATAGACCCCATAGAGCAGGCAGTCAAACTCTACTATGTTGTTCGGGATGATATCTGGTACGATCCATATTATCCTTTCTATCTGCCGGAGCATTACCGCGCGAGCAACGTTTTGAAGAGTGGCCGTGGTTACTGTGTGTGTAAGGCCTCGCTGCTCTGTGCCCTGGGGCGGTCACGGGGAATCCCATCACGAATAGGTTTTGCTACTGTCCGTAATCACCTCGCAACTAAACAGCTTATCGAGCTTCTCGGGTCCGATCTGTTTGTTTATCATGGTTTTACCGAGTTTTATCTGGAGGGAAAATGGATAAAGGCAACGCCGGCATTCAACAAAGAGCTGTGCCACAAACACCATGTGCTGCCCCTCGAATTCAACGGCCGTGAAGACTCTATTTTTCAGCAATACAGTCTGGAGGGAAAGAGATTTATGGAATATGTGGCGTTTAATGCGACATATTACGATATCCCTGTGGATACCATTGTTGCTGCATGGGAGGAGGGCTATGGGAAAGACCGGGTAAGAGAATGGATGGAGGGCTTTGAAAAAGCCAAAGGGAAGCCCATTGCCGACTTTTACAGCGAAGAGGTATGGAAGGGCGAATAGGATACTAGGCAAGAAAACGAAAGTAGATGCCGGAGCCAATGGCCCATAGCAGTATCAGGAGGGTTGCGACCACACAAAACCCGGCGAGAATTCGGTGAAAGCGGCGTTCCCTTCTTTTTTCCTCATACCCCAGTAGAAAGCCAAGCATCGCTCCTGCAACAATTCCCCCTCCGTGGCCCCAATTGTTGATACCGGGCACCAACAGACCGAAGATAAAAAGCCCCAATGCCCAAGCACCAATCTGCTTATAAATGGCCTTGCCATAAATTCCTCCCCGGCTCTTGCCATAGTAGAGGGAGGCTCCAATCAGACCGCACACCGCTGCGGAGGCACCGATGGTGAAGGCTACACCAGCAAGGTACGAGACCCAAAAGCCAATTACCCCACTCAGGGTGTAGAGGACCACCATTCGATGAGCCCCGTATTCGCGAATGACAAGGGGACCAATCTGACTCAAGGCAATCATATTGAACAGGATATGGAAAATGCCCCCATGTAAGTAATTAGCAGTGACGAGGCTCCACCAGCGATGAAAACGGTCGATGGGGATAGTTCCGGTCGCTCCCAAAACCAAAAGACTTTTGTTAGAAGGGGAGAAGAGGGAAAGTGGATTCAAAGAAAACCCCGACGACCACGGATGAAAGAGGAGAGAGATCACATACATACCGAGGTTCAGAAAGACTATGGCTTTGATGAGTTGGTCGGCGCTGACGAAAAACCGCGTCCACGCATTGTTCTTCCACCATGATCCGGGACGAGCTATTCCACAGTGGGGACAACGAGACTCATCCGCGCTAATCAGTTTCCTACAATTAGGGCAAAGGATTGATTGCCTCTGGTGGCTTGTCATGGCTTACCGTGCACAGGGAAGAATAAGGTTTCTGCCTGATTGGTTATTAGGCAGAGCATCTTATTGTTTGCATTGTACATAACCGAGAAGGATCTAAGATGGCCATGAGGTCTTTTCTTCTGTTCCGAGGCTCCCAGCCTGGTCTTTTCTACGACTTATCAACAGGGGATACTTGCCCCCTCCGCATTCCCTTCGACAGGCTCAGGGCTGCGGTTTCCCCCACTGATAAGTCGTGAAAAGGACAGCGGCCTCCCACCAGTCACACTAGAAAAGACCTCATGACCATCCCGACATCGGAAACTATTTGATATTCTTAGTACTAATACCATCGCATTTTACTGTTGTAAAGGAATACGCTCAAGCCACTGGTGGGAACTGTGATGACATGCATGTGATTAAGGCTATGCTGATAGCCGAGGGCTTTTCAATTGCTAATCTATCTTAGCTCTGTAGAGAAGCAGGCTATTAGACACTACCGTGATACTGCTCAAGGCCATAGCCAATGCCGCGAGCATGGGGTGGAGTTGTCTCAAGAATTCCGGGAGGAACCCAAATGGATACAGGACACCTGCTGCGACAGGGATGAGGATAATATTGTAAAAAAAAGCCCAAAAAAGATTCTGTCTAACGGTTTTCATAGTGGCCCTGCTGAGTTGAATGGCCCTCGACACCCCGCTCAGGTTCCCACTGACCAGAATCACATCGCCTGTCTCTATTGCAACGTCCGTCCCTGTACCGATGGCAAGTCCCACATCTGCCTGGGCCAAGGCCGGGGCATCGTTAATGCCGTCACCTACCATCCCTACCTTTTCACCGTTATCCTGGAGTTCTCTAATTTTCGACGATTTCTCTTCTGGCCGGACCTCCGCAAAAAGGTCATCAATACCTACTTCAGAGGCAATTGCTTTTGCCGTCTGAACATTGTCGCCGGTGAGCATGACCACCTTTAGGTTTGCCCCATGAAGTTGACCGATTGTCTCCCGAGATTCAGGCTTTATGGTATCTGCTACTGCTATGAGGCCTGCAAGTTTCTGATCTACGACCACCATCATCACCGTCTTTCCCTCGGCCTGTAAAGAGGTAATATGATCTTTTGCATGATCAAAATTCAAACCCATTTCATCAAACCAGTTTGGCTTTCCCACGAGGACTTCCTGCCCGTTAATATGCGCCTGTACTCCCAGGCCGCTTGAGGATTTGAAGTCGGCTGGCTCAAAGAGATTGATCCCTCTCTTTTCTGCCTCTTTGACAATGGCACGTCCCAGGGGATGTTCAGATCCCCTTTCCACCGAGGCCCCGATTTTTAAGAGCTCTTGCTCATCCTTGATGAGTGCATCAGAAACAATCACATTAACCACAGAGGGCTTGCCCACGGTGATGGTCCCTGTTTTGTCCAGAACAATCGTATCCAATTTAGTGGCCATTTCCAGGGCCTCACTGTTTTTGAAAAGCATTCCCTTTTCTGCACCTTTTCCCGTGCCTGCCATAATGGCTGTAGGTGTGGCTAGTCCCAGGGCACAGGGACAGGCAATAACCAGTACTGCCACCATTCGTATCATGGAGGGCACGAAATCACCTCCGATTGCCCACCAGAGGATAAAGGTCAAAAGGGCTATCCCGATTACGGCTGGAACAAATATGGCGGCGACCCGATCAGCCAGGGCCTGAATAGGGGCCTTGCTTCCCTGAGCCTCCTGAACCAGGCGGATAATGCGGGCAAGGGCGGTGTCCTTGCCGACTCTGGTGGCCTCAAACTTGAGACGGCCTTGCCCGTTGATTGTTCCCCCGGCAACCTGGTTTCCCGGCGTCTTATCCACAGGGATCGGCTCGCCGGTTAACATGGATTCATCAACACTCGATTCCCCTTCAAGAACCAGCCCATCCACAGGGATGCTTTCGCCGGGATGAACGATGACGATGTCCCCTACGGAGACCAAAGACAGAGGAATATCCTTTTCTTTTCCATTCTCCAGGATAGTTGCGGTCTTAGGGCGCAGCCCCATTAACTTGCGGATGGCTCCGCCTGTCTTCCCTTTGGTTCTTGATTCGAGCATCTTACCCAATTTGATCAGGGTGATAATCACGGCCGATGTTTCAAAGTAGACATGTGTTCCAAGGGGTGGATACAAGAGCAGCGCCAGAGAGTAGAAATAGGCCACCGACGATCCCATGGCCACCAGGACATCCATATTGGCACTTCCATTCTTGAGGCTCTTCCAACCCCCCGTATAATAGTCCCATCCCGTATAAAACTGAACAGGTGTTGCTAAGGTTAGAAACAGCCAGTTCACCCAGACAGCGTGACTCCATAACCCCAGCAGACCGAAATCTCTCCCCATGCTGAGGAAAAAAAGAGGTGCGGTGAATAGGACACCTACCAGGAATTTTCGGGTCTGATTCTGAATCTCTGCGTTTCGAGCGGCCAGTTCTGCGTCCTCATCCCCAAGAACCTCATCGGGCCTGATCGCGCCGTAACCTGCCTTCTCTATTGCAGCGATCATGTCATCTATGGTTGCCACGGACGGTATGTATTCCACACGTGCACGTTCAGAGGCAAAGTTTACAGATGCACTCACCACTCCGGGAACCCTTTTCTTTAGGGTCCTCTCAATCGTTAGGGCACAGTTAGCGCAGGTCATGCCGGTGACCGGGAATTCCACGGTTGCTTTGGGTACCCCGTAGCCAGCATCATGAATCTTCTCAACAACATCCTGGATCTGAATTTCATCTGAATCAAATGATACAGAAGCCTGCTCTGTGGCAAAATTGACGTTTGCCTCTGTGATCCCAGAGAGCTTTTTGATGCCTCTTTCGATGGTCAGGGCACAGTTGGCACACGTCATACCGGTTACCGGAATGGTTATGTTCTTATCAGGCATAGGTCTTACCTCTAATCAGCGGCTGGATAATTGATCTCCTCCAAAGTAGATTTGATCTTTTCCAGGGTTGCCGGTGCATCCCATTCAACATTGATCTCTTTTGCCGTTGGATCTCCTTCCACATTTCTGACCCCGTCGATCTCAGCCAGCTCTCTTTTAATGGTCATAACACAATGACCGCATGTTATATTCGGTACTGAGAATTTTTTTGTATCCACAATCGCACCTCTCTATAGTAATATTTCGTAACTACTCAGGTATCTTGCCACAAAGGCACCAAGGCACCAAGATTATAGAATTATTCGTAGGTGTTCATAGGTTCAGGGTTCACCGTTCAGCCTGCGACGAGCTCAGCCGAGTCGGGTTACATTCCTTTTGTTACGCTTGCTCGTAGGACTTTTCAGATTTTTGTTGAACCCTGAACCGCTGAGCCCGTGAACGGTTACAGGCTTTTTAATGCGCCTGAGGCGCATTAATGAGAAAACTCCGTTATTTAATTTATGTTCATCCTCTCTTTGGGTCCCTGGCCCAGACCCCTGGCCCAGACCTGGCTTTGAAAGAGTGGGTTTATATCTATGGATACCGTAATCTTTACAAAGCATGATAATGTTCCTTTGTCGTCGCGCCAGGGCAGGCTGGCTTGCAATGAATTTATATATAGAATTCATCTGATAAATAATTCAGCGCCCATATGATATTCAGGCAGTTGCGCCAGGGCGGGCTTTGTGCCTTGGTGGCTGAATAGTTACAATATTTAAGATAAAGCCTCTGAGTGGGGTGTCAAGAAGCAGTGCCGTTTCCTAAGAAACTCAATTATCAATGGATTTTTTCTTATCTGACAGGATTTACTGGATCTATTGGATTTTCTTTTCTCAGTTTCCGGACGAAACTGAGAAACACGCCCCAGTGAAATAGGTTGCACATTTCACGGGGTAAAAATCCCGCACAGCGGGAGAGCCTCGGAAAAGAAGAAAAGACCTCATGACCATCCTGGAACCATCCCGGTTATGTACAATGCAAACAATAAAATGCTTTGCTTAGTACCTCATATCGCCTGGTCAGAATAATCTGAAATCTTTTCCAAAAAGTCTCTTGGAATGGGGATCGTCTTGTTGTTCTGGTAGTTGAAAAATACCATAACGGATTCACCTTTTCCGTAAGTGACAGAGGTACTCTGATGATCGACTATTTGGTATTTGAAGGTAAAACTTTTTTCACCAATTTCGCCAATCCATACCTGAAGTGTCAACCTGTCGCCTAACTTCACCGGCTTGAGAAAATCACAATCTATATGAACCAAGATGAAAGGATAATCTGTCGGATCGACAATATAGAGCACCTGATATAAGAAGGCTTTTCTGCCTTCCTCAAAATACGTGAGAAAAACAGCATTATTTACATGCCCCATTGAATCAATATCTCTGAATCGAACCTCAATATCGGTAGAAATCTTCTTATGTTTTCTCATTTTTAGCCCTTTCTCTTGACTTTAAAACTCTGGGATGCTGATGCCATGGCCTCCTTTAGAATGTGAACGACTACTCACTATGGTTCAAAAAGGAGAGCTCGTGGAAATACCAGATGGAGGCTTCAAACCCTGATCGTCCTTTTGCAGACAGGCCCAATGTCTCTGGTGCGCTGAATCGAGTCGAGGCCCGGTCTTGAACCCAGATTTTGCAGTAGCCATCTACTGCGGCTTTAGAAACCTTGCTGCAACGCTTGTTTCGAGATTTTGGTCCTGGACATATTTATGAATATGCCTGCGGGCCAAAATCTCTCCAACTGCTCGTTTCGCTAAGGTT
>JAUVXZ010000274.1 GCA_030603345.1 Pseudomonadota bacterium | reverse complement strand
CTTATGCTGAGCCTCGCTGATGATAAGCATGTGAGTCGTTTCCGGGCCAACCGTTGAGCGCCGACTCTGGCGAAAAGTCCAGCGACGGGCGTGAGCATGGTTGGCAGCGTCGGCAAAAATAACCTCACCCGGTTGTGGGGTTTCTGTCTCACCGCTGAAGGCCAGGTATTCTTCGGTACCTTTAGCATAGCGAACTTCCAAATACCCCTCCACCTTGGCAAGATCAAGCACAGCCACCGGCAGAGCAAAGGCCAAGGAAACCGCATTACAAAAATCAACCAGAGGATGCAAGCGCGGCAAATCATCCTCCCGCCTAAAGCGGCGTAGTAGCGCCTCGGCAGCGGAGCGATATTTGGTGGGTTTTAGCCCCATCTGCGCATAGACCTGCCGCCATGCGGAGATCTCAGGCATTTGAGACTCCGGCCCCTGGCTCAAACGTTCACGAGCACGCTGATACCAGGCATCAAGTTGGGCTTCTATGTCAACCTGCGGGTGAATGCCATCAACAACCAGCAATCCCGGCACTAATTGGGGAAATTGCTGCCATATCTCTGGGGCGTGAGAAAAATACATTTACCTTTGTCCAGAAAAGTTTTTCGCTGAAACATACTACACTCTTGAAAAAAAATCCAATTCATCCGCATGCTCAGGTTCCATCCTCGGAAGCCAACTCCCGAACCATATTCATCCTTCACATACAGGATCTCCTCACCATTCAAATCGTAGACGCCCTGCTCGCAAGCCAATCGATATCGATTTCAGAAAATCCGCATGACCGGATACAGGTAATTGTGCACACCTTCTGTGACCAAAATACCATTCTGCAAACACTCTTGAACGATACCAGTTCATTAGATGGGTGGAATCCACATCAAAATAAGCTCGTTGACCAGCAGTTCACCAAAAATGTCTTCAACAATATTCAATCGTAGTAAGGTGAATTATATTGACACGATTCAGAAAGTTCTGATAAACGTTAATGCATTATGGAGTCGAAGATTGCAACTGCTGTTAGCCAAATCCCCCTTTCCGGTATTCGAGAAATGTGGCAACGCGCTGCCGAGTATGATAGTTACATTTCCCTGGGCATCGGCGAACCGGACTTTAACACTCCCGAACAGATATCCAATCAGGCCCTTCAAGATGCACTCCAAGGCGCAACTCACTACACTCAATCCCAGGGCGATCCGGAATTACTCAAGGCAATTCAGAAGTATCTGCATGAGCGTCTTGGTGAGGTTTTTTCCACCGGTCAGATTGTTGTAACTACCGGAGGGGTCGGAGGCCTGACATCATTTTTCCGCACGGTGCTCAACCCTGGCGAAGAAGTTCTTATACCGGAACCATATTTTCCACCGTATCGACACCATATTGAATGGGTGGGAGGAAAAGCCGTCCCTGTTCAGACCCACTTTGAAAACGGTTTTGTGCCAACACCAGAGGCTCTGGAAGCGGCAATCACCCCACAGAGTAAAGCTTTGCTCTTGAATTCGCCAAACAACCCAACAGGCGCCGTTATTCCCGGCGAGATCCTGGATAACCTTGCCCGTGTCGTACTGGAACGGGATCTATTAGTGTTGAGCGACGAGGTTTACGAAAGACTTCTTTTTGACGGGCGGACTCATGAGTCTATCCGGACCCGTCCGGGCATGAAGGAGCGCACGGTTGTAGTTCATTCCTTTTCCAAATCCTTTGCCATGACCGGTTGGCGCATAGGATACGCTTTTGGACCTGAATGGCTGATTACTCCCATGATCAAAGTGGTAAGCTCCACTACATCTTGTGCCCCGTCGGTTTCCCAACGTGCTGGCCTAGCAGCCCTGCAGCTCGATGCAGAAGTCATCGATGGCATGGTCGAAGAATTTCGCGTGCGTCGCGACCAGACCTATGAAGCACTGAAAGAGCTTCCCGATGTGAGAGTCCACAAGCCTGGAGGAACTTTCTATATCTTCCCGGATATCAGTCAAATTACGCAGGACAGCCGTCAGTTTGCTCTGGATTTGTTGAAGGAGGAACAGGTTGTGGTGATTCCTGGAGAGGCCTTTGGGTCTGCTGGAAAAGGCTGTTTGCGCATAGCATTTACGGTTAATCAGGAGATTCTGAAGGAAGCCCTAGAACGTATCCAGCGGTTCATAAAGAAGATTTCTTGACTCCCCCCAACACACATTAGCCTTGCACAAAAACCAACTCCACAGTAGAATTTTGCACAATCCCTCCCAAGTGGGTTCACACCTCATTGGGTTAGCATTGCAAGATAACAGTCTTGCTGAGCTTTTTTTGAGAATTACTCTAATGAACAACCTTATCTAAAAGAGAGAGGCGATTATAGATGGACGATGATATCAGGTGGGTAAAAACACACTGTGCGAGAATGGACCATGGCGGATGCGCCCTGCTCGTAGGTCTTAAAGATAATAAGATTGTTGCTGTCAGAGGAGATCCGGATGGCTTTTTGAACAAGGGTTACATATGTGCCAAGGGAATTGCATCACCTGATCGTCTCACCCATCCTGATCGTCTCAAACATCCTTTGAAAAGAGCGGGAAAACGAGGCCAAGGAAAGTGGGAGAAGATTTCCTGGAAACAGGCTCTAAACGAGATTGCTGAAAATTTCAAAAAAATAAAAGAAAAATACGGCGCAAAGGGAGTTGCCTTTGGTGCTGGGATGCCTAAGGGGTTGGAACACTTTGTTTTGATCCGTCTGGCAAATATTTTTGGATCTCCCAACGTTGTTGGATCCCAGGACGTTTGCCATGCCCCGCGGGAGATAACCGGTGTCCATACCTGCGGCTTTTACCCGGTGGCGGACTTGCATCATCCAAGCCGGCTCATCCTTTTATGGGCAAGCAATATCACCTCTACCAACGAGGAGGGGGAGATATGCAGCATGCTCCTGAAACAGATAAAAAACGGAACCGATCTGATAGTTGTTGACCCGAGAAAGATAGATTTAGTCAAAAAATCCAAGAGATGGCTGCAGTTAAGACCCGGGACTGATCACGCTCTTGCGCTGGGCCTTCTGCATGTCATCATCCAGGAATCCTTATACGACAGGGATTTTGTTGAGAACTGGACCTATGGTTTTGATGATCTTGCAGATCACGTCAAGAAATATACCCCAGAAGAAGTCTCGGAGATAACCTGGGTACCTCCTGATCTGATTCGAGAAACAGCGAGACTATATGCGCAGTCAAAGCCAGCTGTCATTCAGTGGGGAAACCCCATTGAACACAACATCCATACCTTTGACATAACACGGGCACTGATCTGCTTGATGGCTATTTGTGGTAATCTGGATGTCCCTGGTGGCAATGTGAACGCCAAAGACCCGGAGATCATGGGTTTAGGGCCATTTGTCCGGGCCGATCTCATTCCGAACAAGCGGAAGGAAATGATCAGCACCTATCATGGGGTTATACCCCGGTTGATGACTGTTGCACCAGCCTTCTTTAGAAAGGCGATTCTTGAGGGGACACCATATCCGGTAAAGGGATTCTACTCTATGTGCGCAAATCCACTGTTATCTTATGCTGATAGCCTCCAAACATATGATGCATTCATGAACCTGGATTTCATAGCAGTCGCTGATGTGTTTATGACCCCGACCGCCGCTATCGCCGATATTGTCCTCCCCGCTGCAAGCCAATTTGAGATTGACGATATTGGCCACTACGGACTCGGTCACGGCTTTATCTTGGCCCGGCCCAAAGTGATTGACCCCCCGGAAGAATGCTGGCCCGACATAAAAATATTGAACGAACTGGGTAAGCTCATCTCTCCTAAAGAATATTGGCATGATGACTACACTCAGTTTTTGGAAGATATTGTTGGTCCAAGTGGCCTCACCTACAGCCAGTTCGTGGACAAGGGTTATTTGAGAGGCCCTGAAAAATTCAGGCTTTATGAAGAAAAGGGGTTTCGCACTCCCACCGGTAAGGTAGAACTCAAACTGAGTCAGGCCGAAAAATTCAGCCTCTCTCCATTACCTCAATTTCAGGGCCTTCCAGCGGAGGATGATCCAGATTATCCCTTGGTATTAACCAGCTCCAAAAGCCAGTATTACCTCCATTCATCCTACCGGTGGATTAAAAAACTGAGAGAAAAAAGACCAGACCCAAAGGTTGAAATCTATCCTGAAACCGCCGCGAAATGCGGAATCGCAGACGGCGATGCGGTTATCATTGAAACAAAGTTCGGCACTATAACCCAGATTGCCCATCTTAC
>JAUVXZ010000225.1 GCA_030603345.1 Pseudomonadota bacterium | reverse complement strand
CTAAGCACCAAAGCCAAAACACAAAGCCAGCACCTTGGTGATGTTTACCCCCATGAGTCCGGCGGACCTCGGGTCCTGGTCCGCTGCCCGGATTGCTTTTCCCTGGCGCGTACGGGCCGAAAAGAGATAGAAGGCTGCACTTATGACGACGGCAAACAAAAGGGTTACCAGGCGATTGGCGGCAAATACCGCACCCGCCAGATTGACCCCATAATTTAAATAGGAATAACTCTTTATGTCAGCACCCCATGTTAATATGGCTATATTTTGAATGATGAAGATAAGACCGAACGAGGCGAGCAGAGATCTCCCCTCAAAGATATCCGCTGATGCTGAAGAGGCCAGTAGGCTCCTGAAGAGCGTTTTGTGCAGGAAAAATCCGATTAAAAAAAGAAAAGGGGCACAAATAACAAGAGAAACCAGCGGGTTAATGCCAACCATTTTATACAGCATCCAGGTGCCGAAAGCCCCGATCATAATGAATTCGCCGTGAGATATGTTCAGCACCCGTGCAACGCCGTACTGAAGGCTGAGCCCCACCGCGATCAGGGCATAGATGCCGCCCATCAGTAAACCGGCAATCAGTACGTCAAGGATTGTAACAATCACGATGATGGCTTCCTAGTGTGGGGGTTCAGAGGTTCAGGGTTCAGAGGTTCAGGGTTCAGGTCTCGAGGTTAATCTTGAACGGTGAACCGTGAACCCTGAACGGTGAACCTTTTTACTTCTTTGGCTTTGGCCACGGCGGCTTAGGGTAGACAAACTTTGCGGTAGCATGTTTCTTGGGGCCTACGACTTCAAATATCCCCTTTTGCCACTGACCAATCTCACCGGTATGACACTCTTTGGCCATAAGTCCGTTCTCAAACCAAGTCGGTCCCAGCATCGTCTTGAATTTCTGTGTAGCCATGATATCCCTGATCACTTTCTGGTCCAGGGTTCCGGCCTTCTCGATAGCCTGCTTCCAAAATTCCAGCGAAGCCCAATAGAGGGGGTGTCCCCAGAAATCTTGGATTTCTTCAGGCTTGCCCTTATAGAGTTTATCGCAGAGTTCTTGTGCTGCTTTTGACTGGCTACAGGCAAAGGCAGTAAAACCCGTTACTCCCTCCACCGCCGGACCAAACGTGGTATGGTAAAACCCGAAATTGGCTCCGGGGCCGCCTATCCAAGCCTTGGGGTTAAAGCCAAGTGCTATTGACGTACCGGTAGCAGGCAGAACCTGGTCGGGATAGCCAAAAGAGCAAAAGACATCGGCATTAGATGCCTTAGCTTTCTTGATTATGGGCGATAGATCCTTAGTTCCAGGCGGAACACTGTTAATACCAACGATATCAATTCCATGCTTCGGAAATTCAATACCCGCCACACCAGAATACTCTATGCCGAAGAGGTCACCAGTGTACATTATGTATGCCGTCTTCGCGCCCTTTTCGCCGAGAAGTTCAGCAAAGACCGGTAGCTGGTACCAATCGGAAAAACTCAGGCCGACGAATACATAGGGTAGGCTCCTAAGCATCTCCTTGATCTGCGTGGCTCCACCCTCGGCTGTCAACAGAATATACCCATGTTTATTGGCTATAGGGGCTTGAGCAAAGACAAAGGCGGTGCCACAGGCGGGCCACAGAAAGTCAACCTTGTCCTGGACTATCAATTTTTCCGTCAGCCTCGTCATCGTGCCCACATCACTTTTATCATCATATATCAATAGCTCTATGGGCAACTTCTTGCCATATTCCTTCACATATATCCCACCCTCGGCATTGACCTGTTTAACCCATGTCTCATAGACCGGTCTGAATGCCGAGTCTCCAATCACAGCCATCCAACCGGAGATAGGTCTTGCCATACCAACAACGATTTTGTCCTTGGCCAGTGCCAGCTGGCCAGTCCAAACCAGTGAACAAAGAAAACAAAGACACACCAGCCAAAACACCATTTTCATTGTCCTTTTCATCATAATTACCCTCCTTAGAAAATTGGTTTGTTATTAGTCCAGTCCTAAAAGGATCTGGCCTCCCTTGAACCCCCTTAGAAGGGAGCCCTTAAACACGCTTTGCGTTTTGACATCGTTCCCGCCCATTCCCTCCATTATGCAGCATTGTGCCGCTCTCATCTCCTTTCCCCGCAGTCGCTGGCCCTAAATAGTCCCTACCAAGACATTGTCAAATGCCTTCATGCTCAGGAATATCTTAACCAACTGAAACGTCCTGGAGATGCTCAAGCGACATATATGATAGGAAGACTTCCCTGTGATTTTTTTCTCACGTAAATAGACGTCGCCGGCATCTGGTTTGTAAATGGAAGTGGCTACATTGAATAGCGTAGTTTTTCCTGCACCGTTGGGACCGATGAGCCCCAGGATCTAGCTTTCCTTTACGTTGAGATCAACCTCGCTTAAGGCCGTCAGACCACCAAATCTTTTTATGATATTTTTCAGTTGGAAAACGAGAGCATCGGCGGTGTTGTTCATTTCATTCACTTTCCCTTAAGAACTCTAACTTAAAAGGTGTTACAACTTATGGGGGCAGGTCAGTATTTGTTATGGGTTTCAGGATGCATGAATGTTGTTCTTAATTAATTGTTTGAGCTTGTCCAGAAACTCGGTTTTATCGTTCTGTGAAAAACCTCCCAGGATGGTTTCGATACTTCGGTCCTTTTCCTGCTCTATGTTCTTCAGGGTTTTTCTCCCCTTTGGTGTGATTTCAAAAATGGTTACACGTTCATCATTGGGATCTGATTTCCTGATTAAGAAACCGTTTCTTTCCAATCTCTTGCCTATGCCGGTCATATTTGCACCTGGAACAAGCATTATCCTGCTCACTTCAGAGATTTTGTTCATACCATTCCGGGACGCATCCAGAACCCTAAGGACATTGTACTGCGGAAAGGAGAGCCCGTAGTTCCTGAAAATGGCAGAGTGGGTTCTCTTGAAGGTTTCTGCGGCCCTCACCATCGCCATCAGCACTTTTTCGTTAGTGCTCAGATCACTCACATATCTCTTCGTATCCACGGGACCCCCTGCCCACTATTATCTCTAGGTATCAGATTTATTTGAATTGCATTATATCAAGGTATTGTCTAATTCTTGGGTGAATGCCCTTCGCAACAGGGCAGCAGTTGTCACCAGTCCGAATCCAAGATGAGCGGTATTTCATTTCAAAAACTAAGTAAGTCACTCATATCATGTTTTTTTTCTATTGGCAATAATACTTCTGGTTTGTACTACTGCTGGTTTGTGTGCTAGATAGTGTATAGGGACATACCGGAGGTTTCTCAACTTCTCTGTACAATCCTTTAGGGAAACCTCTAGCCTTGAAATACAAATTGATGTATTATAAGTACTTGTTTTTAAATGACAATTTTCGTCAATTAGTCTTGACATATAACCGAATGATTAAGCTCGAAATAGAGTTAAAGATATTGATAATAAATGAATTGACAAAAACCCCAGTCTGTTCTAATGCTTCCAACAGTAATTACAATAAAAGCATTGAACAGATTTTGGAACTGGGTCCGAAACCGGATTTGAGTACAAAGAGCTTTTCTGAAAGAACAGCTGCGGCAAGGTAATGTGAGGGAAGCTTAGCGAGCACATTCTCCGACCAAACAGATTTGGATGTTCTCCTCGCGGGCAGTCTTATTCAAGAAGGTTTAACGACAGAGCACGCTTCACGCATTAATCCTCAGGGCCGAGAGTGGAGGACGAGATACAAATGTGCACAAACACATAGTTGGAAGCGAAAGACATGTCAGATCAACTTATCCTAAAAGAGTTGTGTCGCTATGACATAGGGACTTTTGCGGACATCATTTACAGAAATGCCCTTTTACATTCCCATGATGAGGCCTTTGTATGCGGCCCCCAAAGAATAACTTTCGCGCAGTTCAATGCACGGGTGAACAGCCTGGTCCATGCGCTTTCCTCATCAGGGGTCAAAAAAGGAGATGTCATAGGCATTCTGTCATGGAATTGTCTTGAGTATGCGGATGTTTATGGGGCTGCAATGAAAGGGGGATTTATTGCTTCACCCTTCAACCCCAGGCTCCACGGTGAGGAGCTGGAATATCTCATTAATTATTCAGAGGCGAATACGCTTTTTGTTGGCCCGGAACTTGTCACAACTGTCAACAGCCTACGATCCCGTCTTACTAAAGTGAAGCACTATATTTCCTTCGGGGGTTCTGCTCCTGATATGGTTTCTCATCCTGAGTTACTGGCGGCGCATCCATCAAATGAGCCTGATGCGAGTGTGAGCAAAGACGACCCCCTTATCATCCTTTATACCAGTGGTACCACGGGTGTTCCTCGCGGTGCCCTCTATACGCATCGTCGCAAGTTGGATAACACCCGGATAAAGGCTCTGGAGATGGGCACGAAGCCCGGAGACAGGCATATCATGGCATTGCCGTTTTTTCACATCGGTGGAGACAGCCATGTGTGGCCCTTCTTCATTGTTGGGGGATGTAACGTGATAATGCCTCAAAAATCTTTTAACCCAAATGCTGTTCTTGAGGCAATTCAAAATGAAAAGGCGACGGACATACAAATTGTCCCCACACAGTTAAATGCTATGCTGTCCCACCAAGATTTCAAAGAGTACGACCTGAGCAGTTTGAATAGAATCTATTATGCGGCATCTCCGATGCCGGTGGAGTTATTAAGACGGGGTCTTGAGATATTCGGCCCAATTTTTTCACAGGGCTATGGTCAGACCGAATCAGGACCACAAATTACTTCCCTTCCCAGGAAGGCTCACCAGGTTTTAGACAGGCCATTGGAAGAACAGAAAGTGTTAAGTTCCTGCGGGCAACCGAGTCTTGGTGTTCACGTCAGGGTAGCCGATGAGAAGAACAATGATGTTGAGCCCGGAACAGTGGGCGAGATAATCGCACAGAGTGACTCCATCATGGTTGAATACTGGCACAAACCAAAAGAAACCGGTGAGGCTCTCATCGATGGGTGGCTCCATACCGGCGACCTGGGATACTACGATGAAAATGGATTCATATATATCGTAGACAGAAAAAAGGACATGATTGTGACTGGCGGAGAAAACGTATATTCCCGGGAAGTGGAAGACATCCTCTATAAGCATCCGGCGATTGCCGAAGTTGCCGTTATTGGTGTCCCCGATCCAGTATGGGTGGAGCGTGTTCATGCTGTGGTCGCTTTGAAGGCGGATGCTACGGCCACTGAGAATGAAATCATTGCCTTTTGCAAAGAGCATGTGGCTTCCTACAAGGCGCCCAAGTCAGTTGAGTTTCTTGAATCTCTACCCAAAAATCCCCAGGGGAAAATTCTTAAGAAAGAAATCCGTGCAAAATACTGGGCGGAGCGTTAACGGCCTGCCTGCATGAGTGTATGCCCGACCGGGTGTATCCGTTTCGGCGGCAGGAAACATTGCTGGAGTGTTTGAAAGAACTGCATAAGGCCATTGTCATACTAATGGCTTTTCCGAAAATTGCGCTTTATATTCCTTCTTTGATGAAGTAATATGGAGTCGAAGATGAATAT
>JAUVXZ010000252.1 GCA_030603345.1 Pseudomonadota bacterium | reverse complement strand
ATGCATCCCTCATCCCACAAGAAGTGTAAACCGAATATCTATGATAAACAATGAGAATACACACCGACTGACCTTCCAAGACAAAGAGATCACCCTTGTTGGGACCGCCCATGTTTCGCGGGAAAGCACTGATTTGGTCGAGCAGGTCATTGAACAGGAGAAACCCGATACAGTCTGTATCGAACTGTGTCAGTCTCGATATCAATCCATTACACAAAAGAAGCAATGGCAAGATACGAACCTCTTCAAGGTGATTAGAGAAAAAAAGGCATCTCTACTCCTGATAAATTTCGTGCTTGCGTATTTCCAGAAGAAAATTGGTCAGAAACTGGGTATCAAGCCAGGTGAGGAGATCATCCGAGCCATCAAGGTGGCACAGGGGGTAGGAGCCCGCATTCATTTGGCAGACAGGGACATACGCACCACCTTATCCAGAACCTGGCGACTCATGGGACTATGGACAAAGATAAAACTGTTGGCCCAACTCCTGGCCTCGGCCGGCCAATTGGATGCAATCAAAGAAGAAGATGTCGAGAAGATGAAAAAAAAGGATGTCCTCGAGATGCTCCTGTTCGAAATGGGGGAGTCTCTTCCTGAAATAAAACGCGTTTTGATCGACGAAAGGGACCAGTACCTTGCCTATCAGATTAGAACTGCGCCTGGCAAAAGAATTGTTGCAGTAGTAGGAGCGGGCCATGTTCCCGGTATTCAAAGGTACTGGGAAGGGTCGCTGGATATAGACATGCTGAACCAAATGCCTCCCAAAGGCAAGGTTTTGGGTTTTCTGAAGTGGGGCATTCCGGCCCTCATAGTAGTCCTGTTTATCGTGGGTTTTTTCATTGCTGGAGGTGCTGCAGGCACCGTTATGATCAAATGGTGGGTTTTAGCAAATGCCGTTCTGGCAGGCCTTGGGGCTGCACTTGCACTGGGCCATCCCCTGACGATTTTGTCGGCAGTAGTGGCTTCTCCCCTGACCTCTCTCAACCCCATGATTGCAGCCGGCTGGGTTTCTGGTCTGGTCGAGACCGTGTTGGCAAAACCAAAAGTGAGGGATTTCGAAAACCTGTCTGATGACCTCTCATCCCTGAGAGGATTCTGGAAGAACAAGATTACGCGGATTTTGCTGGTCGTAGTATTTACGAATTTGGGTAGTGCCTTTGGAACGTTTGTGGCTATACCTTTGATGGTGAGGGCATTTGCCTAGGCTCTATGAGGAGGCAATTTATGGTACCGGGTGCTCTTAGTAGATCTGATCTGAGATTACAGGTACCATGATCCAGCTGAGCCCCGGCTTGAAAAAGGGTGTTAAGGTTCTGCTGCCGTGTTTGATAAGAACGATAGGACTGTTTCAGTGAAAGAAGAAGTGGAAATATCATACATACTCAATGTTGAAGCAAGAAAAAGAGCTCCCTCAGGATCACTTACGGAGCCCTTTTCTTTATCAGTTGCTGAGTCGGTGAGAAGATTTCACCAGAGTTTTCCTCAATACGATCCCACACCGTTGGTAACACTCACCAACCTAGCCAGAAACCTAAAAGTTGCCAATATCTGGATCAAAGATGAATCCTACCGATTTGGCCTCAATGCATTTAAGGTGCTGGGCGCCAGTTACGCCATAGCCTGTGTGATAGGCGGGAAACTTGGAATACCTGAGGATGATCCGTCTTACCATATATTCAGCTCTGCCCGTATTAGAGAAAAACTAACAGGTACTACTTTTGTTACTGCCACAGACGGTAATCATGGACGTGCGGTAGCGTGGGCTGCTCAGAAACTTGGGGTTAATGCCGTTGTGTATATGCCTCAAGGATCTTCTCGTGCCCGGTTTGAGGCCATCAAACAATACGGCGCACAAACTGAGATTATTAAGGGTAATTATGATGATGCGGTGCACTGGGCGGCGGAACAGGCCCAAAGAAATGACTGGATTTTGGTTCAGGATACTGCTTGGGAAGGTTATGAGGAGATTCCAACCAGAATTATTCAGGGTTATCTTACTTTATTACATGAGGCCCTGGAGCAGTTGGGTAGCAAGATCCCTACCCACGTTTTTGTGCAATGCGGCGTAGGTTCTCTCGCCTCTGCAGTTCAAGCCTATTTAGTAGAACTGTTTGGGATGAGGAGACCGATATCTGTTGTTGTTGAGCCTGAAAGAGCCAGCTGCTTTTATGAATCTATGTCAATTAATGATGGGAATCTTCATAAGATCTCCGGAGATCTGAATACAATTATGGCCGGTCTGGCGTGTGGTGAGCCAGGTTTGCTCGCCTGGAAGATATTAGATTCCTATGCGGATGTTTTTGTTACCTGTAGTGATTCTGTAGCGATAAAAGGCATGCGGATTCTTGCCAATCCCCTGGCCGGTGACGGTAAGGTAGTTTCTGGTGAATCAGGTGCGGTAACCACAGGGCTGCTTGCGTGCCTTGTGGGAGATGCAAGATATCGGAAAATTGCTGAAGCACTTAAGATAACTCAAGAATCAAAGATCTTGCTCATTTCAACCGAGGGGGACACTGATCCGGATATGTACCAAAAGATAGTCTCGGGCAATGCTGATTGAAAGAAGTTTTACCCTTCCACTGTTCTGATGGGACTTGCCGAGCCAGAAAGGTAATTACGCGGTTGCAAGAACAGCGTCAAGGTTGTATGTGCCTACCACAGAGAAAGGAGAGAACGTGAACTACGAACACTGGGTGCACGAGGAATTGGAAACATTGTCCAAATCCCTCGGTTTCCTGTACACTCCGCTGGATGAGCTCGAAAACCGGCTGGCACGGCTGAGGAAAGCCATGGACAAGGAGGGGCTAGAGGGCCTTCTGGTGGTTCAGAAGATGGCCTGTTACTATCTTTCTGGAACCGCCCAAGACGGGCTCCTCTTCGTACCCCTTGAGGGAAAACCGCTGCTTATGGTCAGGAGAGAGGTAGAGCGGGCACGGGTGGAATCAGCCCTGACCGAGGTGGTGGCGACACAATCTATTCGTAATCTCCCTTCTCTGATACACACCTATTATGGCAGGTTCCCCAAGACCATAGGGCTGGAGCTGGACGTTCTTCCTGCAAAAGATTACTTCAGGTATCAGGATCTGTTTCCAGGTGTCAAGTTTCTGGACGGTTCACTGGTCATACGGGATACCCGGAAGATCAAATCCCCATTCGAGATCGATCTCATGAAGGTAGCTGGGGAAATAGGCAAGAAGGTGTATCAAAGAGGCCGGGAGATCCTCAAAGAGGGGATGACCGAGATAGAGTTTGGCGGCCTCTTAGAGGCTGAGGCCAAGAGATTCGGTCATGAGGGATTGCTCAGGGTTCGGTCTCTCAACTACGAGGCCTACACCTGGCATGTACTCAGTGGGTCCAGCGGGGGCATTGTGAGCCAGTCGGATTCTCCTATGGGTGGACTCGGACTTTCACCAGCCTTTCCTGTAGGAGCCAGCCGTAAGGTTATGCGAGCACATGAACCCATCCTGGTGGACTTCGGCACCTGTTATCATGGCTACCAGGCCGACCAGACCCGCATGTTTTCTATCGGTGGAATGGGAAAAAAATTCACTGATGCCTACAATGCATGCCGGGACATACACGACACCGTTTTGGAAGAGACCCGACCGGGGGCCAACTGCGAACAGATCTTCCAGAAGACTATCGATTTGGCGCAGAAACTGGGGTACCAAGACAGCTATCTGGGACCGCCGGGGCTCCAGACCCGTTTCATTGGCCACGGAATTGGGCTGGAACTCAACGAATTCCCATTCTTGGCCCAGGGCCACTCCTATCCCCTTGAGAAGGGAATGACCCTTGCGGTGGAGCCAAAGATCGTTTTCCCGGGAGAGGGTTCAGTAGGATTTGAAAACACAGTGGTGGTCACCAAGGATGGCTATGAGATCCTCACTCCATTAGCACAGGATATCTTTCAGGTGTGAGTGTGCAGGAGACCTGTCTTACCTAGAGAAAAACCTGTCCCATTTTTAAAAATTTTTCAAAATCTTCTGCTGAAGGGTTAAAACTGAGTTCAGGAAGGGGAGGAGCTTCATATCTCGGCCCAGGCTTATCTAAGGGATACTTCTTTGCCTTTCCTGTTTCTTTGTGCACTGGCACAGGACAGGATGTTGAGGTAAAGCCGATTCTTTTCCCGTCAGCGTCATACACAATGCCATCCATAAACCAGCCCAGATGATGACCGTTAAAACCGTAAACATGGTAGGCATAGAGATAGGCGACTGGATGGCCATCCCAGAGGTAGATGGCCTTAGTCAGGCCATCGGAAATATAGGCTACCGGCTCTCCCTCGGCGTCATATAGGGTCTTTTCCATATCGAGTAATAATCGCCAGGAAAAGCTAGCCCAGTAAAGCCTCGTCCTTTAGTTCAGCCCCGAATCTTCTTACCACCTCCTCCACTGTGAGGGTCGACTTTTCTTCTCCTTGTATATCAAACTGGATTCTTCCCTCGTGGAGCATGATCATGCGATTTCCATAGCGAATGGCTTGTTGCATGTTGTGTGTGACCATAAGGGTCGTAAGGTTATTGTCCTCGATGATCTTTTGTGTAAGCTCGTTAACCCTCTGGGCCGTTTTGGGATCCAGGGCTGCGGTATGCTCATCTAACAGGAGCAGCTTGGGAAGGGATAGGGTTACCATGAGTAAAGTAAGTGATTGGCGCTGACCTCCGGATAAGAGACTAACATTGTCCTTTAGTCTGGTTT
>JAUVXZ010000053.1 GCA_030603345.1 Pseudomonadota bacterium | reverse complement strand
TCTCTTCATCGGTCAGATAACAGGCAGGGTCCTCTCCCCATATATCTGCGGTTACAGCCTCAGCCCTGGCGCGGAAGTTACCACCGCATATTTCAAGCCACCTGCACCGGGCACATCTTCCTGTGACATATCTCTTTTTATCCTTGAGTTGAGCCATCAAAGGGTTGGAGACGTCAGACCATATTTCACTAAAGGGCCTTGAAAGAATATTGGCAAAGGAGTGCTGGCGCCAGAATTGATCTGCGTACACCTGACCATCCCAGCTTATGCAAGCGATCCCTTCGCCTGAGCTGTTTCCCCCGTTCATCTTGAGAAGCTCTAAGACCTCAGGCGCGCGGGGATTATGTTCCCTGAGCATCCTCAGGTACAGATAGGCGCCATCGGCATGATTGTCTACGGTGAGCACCTCCTTCTTTAATCCCCTGGTGTGCATGTCCATAGTCCTGTCTATGATGAGGTCTACTACCTGCCTGGTCTCATCGTGCGAGAGGTCCTGGTCGATCAGATCTGATCCCCTCCCAGAATAGACGAGATGGTAAAAGCACACCCGCTCAATGTTCATTTCCTCCACGAGATCAAAGATACCCGGTATCTGATCGATATTCAGCCTATTTATGGTGAAGCGGAGTCCTACCTTGAGTGCTCCATTCCGGCAGTTTTTTATTCCATCAAAGGCCAGGCGAAAGGCACCCTTCATCCTTCTAAAACGGTCATTCACCGTTTCCAATCCATCAAGGCTGATACCAACATAGGAGATGCCAGCATCTTTTAGTTTTATGGCCACTTGTTTGTTGATGAGGGTGCCGTTTGTAGAGATAACTGCCCGCATGCCTTTATCCACAGCATACCGGCCCAGCTCAACCAGATCAGGCCTCAGCAATGGTTCGCCTCCAGAGAAGAGGAGAACCGGAACTCCAAAGGCGGCCAGATCATCAATGAGATTGATGCCTTGCTCTGTGGTTAATTCTCCATTGTTGGTTCGGTGAACAGCCTTGGCATAGCAGTGGATGCAGTTTAGATTACATGCCCTGGTGAGATTCCAAACGACTACCGGTTTCTTATCAGAGGAAAATTGTAGCAGGTGCGCAGGTAGATCCTTTGAATGCCTGCCGTATCTGATGGGATCAGACGGCTCTACTGTTCCGCAGTACAGTTTTGATATACCGATCATATCTTCTCTCTAGCAAGTATCTTTAGAAAAGCACTATATTCCATTGCCTCGTTAAGCCTGTCAAGGGATTTATGTCTAGATTTTCCTCAAAAACCCTAATTAGGCTTAGCGAACCTACTAATCTTCTTTGTAAGCCCAGATCGGGTAAGGAAAACCCGTTATTTCTTCGCTTCAAGGCTTCTGCAGTGACCCTATCGGGTTTGCAGGTGGGGAATACTTGCCTCTTCCCCGCTCTAAAGGCGGGGTTTTCCCCTTCCTGCTCACCTCGATGGGTACCCCACTGCTCCCAGCCAATTTTCGCTCAGAAACAATGGGTTTTCCTCAAAATTAAGGGAACTCCAGATGTACATATGTTTATGCTGGCCCTGTCAGAAAGGTAACCCTGAACGGTGAACTCTGAACCTGTGAACGCCTACTCATTCTCTAATAGAATAACAGCCTTTTAAAGGATTTTTTCCTTGCAAGATATATTGTACCAAAGGCCTTTTGAATGATGGCAGGGGGAGGGTAGAAATCTGTGTTGATAAATTCCTGTGGCAGGAGTAATGTAAAGGCAAGGATGTTCTAAAGGCGAATCTTTTAAATGAGGAGGTGTAACATGGCGACTAAGGTTATCATTACAAGAAAGGTGACAAGGGGTAGACAAAAGGATTTGCTGCCACTTTTACTGGACCTGCGGACAAAGGCCATGGCCCAAAGGGGATATATCTCAGGTGAAACACTGAAGGGGATTAGTGATCCGGATGAATTTATGGTGATAAGCACCTGGAACAGCGTTGAAGACTGGAAGGCCTGGGAGGATAATCCTGAGCGACGAGAGATTCAGGGGAAAATCGATGCCCTGTTGGAAGAAAAGACGATCGCCAGGGCCTATCTCCATGGATAGTGAGAAATGATTGCAAATATCTCTCGCGCGCCTGTCCCGCACTGAGCGGGGCTCCCCTTCGACCCTTCGACAAGCCTCTCGGCCATGAGCTCGAGGCCGAATGGCTCAGGGCTCAGGGTCGCTTGAGCATGCAGTCTTCGACCCTGAGGCTCAGACCCGAAGGGAGCTCGCAGTGAGATGTTTATTAGTTTGACGTGATTTGGTGATACCTATGGAACGCTCACGGTGTCTCTCTGAAGCGAGAAAACTGTGAACAACGCTAGGTGATTGAATACGTTATTAGAGTCCGAGGTTTCTAATAAAATCCGTTTCTATTTCATCTGGATTTATTTCAATTACTTCGATACCAGCGCTGAGAAGGAGGGCTGCTGTTACACCAACGCCATATCCAGAATCTGTTTCGCAATAAGGGGTAGCAAGCCCGCACGAGGGGCTTTTATGTTTTAAGAGTGCCTTTGTGGCCCCCGTCATCGTTGCTAGATTAAGGGTCTCCCGAGCCCCCTTCAGAAAGGCCTGTGTTACATCCTCACCTAAAGAGTTTATTACCCGGGCGTGTTTAGAGAGGACCGTCTTTCCATCACCTTTAACAATGTTGGATGGTGCACGGGGTGTGGGTAAACCACCTAACTGTTCAGGGCAAACAGGGATGAGGTGTATTTCGCGCGCCTTACTAACAATCTCATCAACCCGGCTGTGACCACCGTCATAGCGGCAGGTAATGCCAAGGAGGCAGCTGCTTATCAGAACGGGCAAAGGTTACAACCTCAATCAATGAACTTCAGTGCAGAACCCCCGGGATCCCTCTCCTCTATCCATCCTATCTGAAAAGCCTTTTCACCCGTCGCCATAATCTGATTCATAAGATCCTGAACATCCTGTTCGGCGACAATGATTATCATCCCGATACCATTATTAAAGGTTCTCATCATCTCTTCCTCGCTGATATTTTCAGCCTTCTGGATGAAATGGAAGATGGGCTGCGGCGTCCAGGAGGATCGACTAATTATCGCCTGGCAGTGGGCAGGGAGTACCCTGGGGAGGTTTTCGGTAATCCCGCCACCAGTTATGTGGGAGATGCCGGATACGTGAAAATTCCTGATGAGGGGGGTTATGGTATCTACATAGATCCGTGTTGGTTCAAGTAATTCTTCCCCAACAGTCCGGCTGAATTCATCAATATAGTCATCTACAGACATCTTGAGTCCGTCAAAAAATATCCTTCTAACCAGGGAGTAGCCATTGCTGTGAAGCCCACTGGAGGCTAATCCGATGAGTTGGTGTCCAATAGCTATGTCACTGCCGTCAATAATCTCATCAGCATCTACTAATCCCACAATAAACCCGGCAAGATCATATTCATCTTGGGGATAAAATCCCGGCATCTCTGCTGTCTCCCCACCGATAAGGGAACACTTTGCCTCCTCACAGCCCTTACTGATACCCCGTATTATCTCGACAGCTGTGTCGTGATTGAGCTTGCCCATTGAAAGGTAATCTAGAAAAAAGAGCGGGACCGCACCTTGTACGATAATATCATTGACGCACATGGCTACCAGATCTATTCCTATCGTATCATGTTTATTGAGCATAAAGGCTATCTTGAGCTTTGTGCCTACTCCATCAGTTGAAGAGACGAGAACAGGTTTATCAATATTCCCTAAACCCAGAGAGTAAAGAGCGGCATAGCTGCCTAGATCGCTCATAACATTCGACTTAAAGGTGGTGCTGACGATTGGTTTTATGCTCTCAACAAATCTTTTACCAGCATCTATGTCTACGCCTGCTTCTGCGTATCTATCTTTACTTTTTCGATCTGCCATAACTTTTTCCTTCCATGAACCCTGGAGCGGTTATTGCCCTGTGGAATCAGGGCTTGTGTGAGAGATAGATGATTCTAATTTTTTACTATAGCACATATTTCTTCACCAAAACAAGCCGGCAATGCTCGCTCCCAGGATAACATCAAAGTCCAGGGTATGGGTGTCTTTTTTTTGGTTATGCCCCCTGGCCCAGACCTGGTTTACAAGGAATCAGTATATGGAGTTCAGCCGCGAAATAATGTATCACTCATATCATACTCCAATAACGTCGCGCCAGGGCAGGCCTGGCCCAGACCTGGCTTATAGGGCATGAGTATATGTGCTACGTCTGCGAAATAACACTACGAACATGCGATATTTCAGAAATGTCGCGCCAGGGCAGGCCTATGACATGGCCCCTTACTGGGTTGATTCAAAATGGTTTATTGAGCCATAAGCCTTAGAATCATAGGCTCCATCTATATAAACCATTTTGAAACTCCCACTAATCTAAACTATGTGGGGCATAAGCCAAAAAAAAGATACCCATACCCTGCAAGAAGCTTAAAAATCGATAGGTTAGGTTTCACTATGACGTGACCCTGTGCTCGCTCCATTGGGGCGTTCCTATCTCAAGGAGCGAAAAACCAACTGAGAAGGCGCTTAAGGAACGCGCAAGGATTGCCGTTATGATAGTGTGCAGGGCGCGGGTGTGAGCAGAGAGATCTTAGGGTTGGTCAGTGGCAAGGCCACCTTTCTGCTAACTGATGTTTTGAAACCTTATTTTTGTTTTTCAAGATAGGAGAATCTGTGGAGAGGTTTTGGGGAAGGGAGGTCAGAGAAAAGAAAATTTTGACTACTCGCTGTGTTGTGTAGTATGAAAATACTCCTTATGATTGAAAGTAGTTTGCTTCGCTCCCGCCAGCCTCGCAAGCGAGAGCGTTGCGGGCAGGAAGGCACGAGCTGGTAGGCACGATTGGAATGTTGGAACAATGGAATAGTGGGTTCTGGGAAACTGCGACAGTTGTTTTTTGGCAAAACCCTATTGACAAGGAAGTTAATAAGATGAGAAACATCCATGTAAGATCATCATTCCAACACCCCAGTATTCCCTGGCCCAGACCTGGTATGCAAAGCGTGAGTATAAAGAGCTTACTTGCGAAATACTGTAAAGAAGATCACAGTACATTACAGCAATGTCGCGCCAGGGCAGGCCTTTATTCCGGGTGCAAAGCAATACGCAACAGCTTCAAAAAACTCCTTTAATCTTAATTATGTTGTAGAAATTCCTAGACGTCCATTTATGGGGGGCACAAAGAATGCGTACATTTCCAAGGATCGACCGGTTACCACCCTATGTCTTCGCTACCGTTGATGAGTTGAAGACGGAGGCGAGACGAAAGAGTGAAGATATAATTGATTTAGGAATGGGCAACCCCGATTTGCCCACGCCCAAACATATCGTAGACAAGATGATTGAGGCAGTGCAGAAGAGCAAGAACCATAGATACTCTGCTTCGAGGGGTATCACCAGACTCCGGTACGCCATCTCTGATTGGTATAGGGTTCGTTTTGGGGTTGAGATAGACCCGGAGGAGGAGGCTATTGTGACGATTGGGGCAAAAGAAGGGATCTCTCATCTGGTTTTAGCCACCATATGCCCCGGTGATGTGGTGTTTGCCCCTGACCCCACGTATCCCATTCATCCCTATTCAGTGGTTATTGCAGGAGGTGATCTGAGAGGGATACCGATTGGGCCTGATAGAGATTTTTTTGAAGATCTCTTGACAGCCACAAAGCAGACCTGGCCGAGACCAAAGATGTTGATCATCTCTTATCCCCATAACCCGACCACTGGTGTTGTGGACATAGGCTTTTTCAAGAAGATAGTGGAGTTCTGCAAAGACCATGAGATGATGGTCATTCATGACTCTGCCTATGCGGATCTGACCTTTGATGGGTACAAGCCCCCAAGTTTTCTCCAGGTGCCAGGGGCCAAGGAGATAGGCGTGGAGTTTTATTCTCTCACCAAGAGTTTCTCCATGCCTGGCTGGCGGGTAGGTTTTTGCGTTGGCAACAGGGAAATAGTGGCCGCCCTGAGGAGGATAAAGAGCTATTTAGATTATGGTATTTTCCAGCCTATACAGATTGCTGCCATTATTGCCTTAACAGGATCTTATGACTGTGTGAGTGAGATAGTAGAGGTTTACCAGCAGAGGCGGGATACCTTGATCAGTGGCTTGGAAAGGATCGGCTGGAACATAGAGAAACCGAAAGGTACCATGTTCGTGTGGGCAAAAATACCCGAGGGTTTTTCAAAGATGGGCTCTGTCGAGTTTTCAAAATTGCTGGTAAAAGAGGGTAGGGTAGCTGTTTCGCCAGGTATAGGTTTTGGACAATATGGTGAGGGATATGTCCGTTTTGCACTGGTCGAAAACAACCATAGGATTAACCAGGCAGTGAGAGGGATCAAAAAGGTACTGTAGGAGGGCACAAAGATGCCTCAGGTAAAGGTCGGCTTGATTGGCTTCGGAACAGTGGGGGCTGGCATGGTGGAGGTCCTGGTTCATAACCGGGAATTGATAGAGGATAGGATTGGTGCGGCGATTGTTTTAAAAAAGATCGCAGATCTGGATATTCACTCGGATCGCGGAGTAAAGGTAGATCCCGCCTTGCTTACTACTGATGCAATGGAGATAATCGATGATCCGGAGATAGATGTAGTTGTTGAACTGATTGGCGGGTGTGATCAGGCCATGGAATTTATCTCAATGGCCATGGAGAGAGGCAAGCATGTGGTTACGGCTAATAAGGCACTCATTGCCCAATACGGCAAGCAATTGTTTGAGACAGCCGAACGGTGCGGGGTTGACATTGCCTTTGAGGCGAGCGTGGCAGGAGGTATCCCTATCATTAGGGCCTTGAGAGAGGGCCTGGCTGCAAACCAGATTGAGGCAGTACTGGCTATCTTGAATGGAACATCAAACTATATTCTAACCCGGATGACAGAGGAAGAACTCTCTTTTGATGAGGCACTGGCACTCGCACAGAGGCTGGGCTATGCAGAGGCTGATCCCAGTCTGGATATTGACGGAAGTGATGCTGCACACAAATTGACCATTATTATTTCTCTGGGTTTTGGTTACCCTTGTAGATATGAGGATGTTTATAAGGAAGGGGTTGACAAGATCTCTCTTGAGGATATAAGGTTCGCCGGTGAGTTTGGCTACTGCGTGAAATTGTTGGCAATTGCAAGAAAGGTGGATGGTCAGATCGAGGCCAGGTTACACCCAGCTTTTGTTCCCCTGGATCATATCCTGGCAAACGTTAATGAGGCTTATAATGCCGTGTATATCGAAGGTGATTTTGTCGGGCCCACCCTCTTCTACGGGCTTGGTGCCGGTAAGAGACCCACAGGGAGTGCCGTTGTGTCTGATATAATGGATATAGCCAGAAATCAAATAAAAGGCATTTCACGGCGGGTTTCACCGCTCTCTTTTGCACGCTCTCCCGCTACAGAGCTATCTCTGAGACCTATGGATCAAGTAAGCACTGATTACTATTTTCGATTTTCAGCAGTAGACAGACCTGGGGTACTCTCTAAGATATCTGGAGTTCTGGGTGCCAACAATATCAGCATCGCCTCTGTTATTCAAAAATCGAGAGAGGCACATGGGTCTGTTCCTGTGGTAATGCTCACCCACGAGGCAAAGGAGAGGGATGTCAGAAAATCCCTGGAGATCATAGATCAACTGGATATTGTAACTGAGAAGACGGTCCTCTTTAGGGTGGAAAGAAAGACAGGTATCTGAATGTATGTAGTGTGTCCGGATCTCGAAGGGATTCTGGTGCCTGAAATCTGGATCAGTGTGGCAGAAAAGGCTGGAATCGAGGAACTCCGCTTGACTACCAGGGATGTCCCTGACTACGATCAGTTAATGAGAGGGAGGCTCGAGATCCTAAAAAGAGTTAACCTGAAGATCAGAGATATCCAAGAGATAATCCAATCCATGGAACCTCTTGATGGGGCACTTGAGTTTTTGGAATGGATAAGAGAGAGATTCCAGATCATTCTTGTTTCCGATACATTTGTCGAATTTGCTGATCCCCTCTTAGAGAAACTGAACAGACCTACCCTCTTCTGCAATTCCCTTATCATCGATGCCGACGGTACCATAGCCGATTATCAGCTTCGACAAAGGGATGGCAAGCGGCACGTAGTAGAGGCACTCAGGGGCTTGGGCTTTGAGGTAATTGGCATTGGAGATAGCTACAATGATAGCACCATGCTCGAGGCGGCAAATCACGGGATACTGTTTCGGCCACCTCAGAACATAAAAAGTGAGTTCCCGCATTTCCCGGTTATTGAAACCTATGAGGAGCTGAAGTTGGTGCTGGAAGGGTATTTGTAGAGAGGCTATTAGATGAAAGAGAGAAGGTGTATTACTAAGTACCGGGTGATCTACGGTGACTGCGACTCAATGGCTATAGTTTACTACTCAAACTACCTCAGGCTCTTTGAGATCGGGAGAACAGAGTTGTTACGGGAGCAGGGCTTAACATACAGGGAAGTTGAGGACAAAGGATTTTTTTTACCCACAACCGAAGCATATGTGAAGTACACTAAACCCGCTCGGTATGACGATCTGTTAACCATTGAGACTGTGATTGGCTTCGTAAAAAGGGCTAGCAGCAGGTTTGATTATACCATATACAGAGAGGAGGACATAATCGTCCAGGGCTATACAATCCATGCCTGTTTAGATAGAAATGACCGGATAGTGCGGTTTCCTGATTTTCTGCTTAGTATATTGAAAGGAGCGTGAATAATGAACGTGCTTTTTTTTGGACCGAACGGGAGTGGAAAGGGAACTCAGGGGGCAATCATAAAAGAAAAATATGGCGTACCCCATATTGAAACAGGAGTCATATTTAGGGAGAATATATCAAAGGGAACGGAACTCGGGAACAAGGCCAAGGTTTACATAGATAAGGGAGAACTGGTGCCTGACGATGTAACCATTCCCATGGTCCTTAATCGGCTTAAAGAGGCAGATTGCGCGTCAGGCTGGCTTTTGGATGGTTTTCCACGAAATCTTAATCAGGCTGTCAGGCTGAATGAGGCCCTGGCCAAGGAGGGTATCAGGGCAGATGTGCTCATTGAAATTATCCTGGAGCGGGAAATTGCAAAAAAGAGGATCATGGGCCGCAGGCTCTGTGTGAACGACAACAATCATCCGAACAACGTCAATATAGAGGCCATCAAACCAGATGGTGATAGCTGCAGGGTATGTGGTGGGGAATTGAGGAAACGGGATGATGACCAGGACGAGACGGCAATTGATCAGAGACATGGTATCTACTACGACACCAAAAGCGGCACTCGCGCTGCAGTAGAATACTTCAAGGACTTATCAAAGAGGAATGGCATTCCGGCTGTTGTTGAAGTGGATGGAAGAGGGAGCGTTGAAGAGGTCACCAAAGAGCTGATGGAGAAATTAGGCGAACTTAAGTTTAACCCGCCATAAATCTGGCGGGTAAAAGTGAGCTAAAGTGACTAAAGTGAGTTAAAGTTATGTGTCAGCAAGGGGGTGGCCGTAGGAGCCGTTTACGTCGTAGCTGTGGAACCCGGACGTTGCTGCAGGCCAGCATTTGAACTTTAGTCACTTTAGGCACTTATAACTTTAGGCACTTACATAAAGGAGTTATCGTGGAGTATTCAATTAGTCCGGACGGAGAGAAATTTGCCCTCCCCCAGCAAGAGGATTACGAGAGCGAATATAAGAGACTCTCTGAAATCACAAAAAGAGAGCGGGAAAAGGGAAGGGAAATAGTTGTTGTTATGGGCCTCGGCTTTGTTGGCGCGGTTATGGCGGCAGTTGTGGCAGATAGTGTGGATAAAGACACAGGAGAGCCTAATAGGTTTGTGATCGGCATGCAGAGACCAAGTACCCGAAGTTTTTGGAAAATTCCCTTGTTTAATAAGGGGATTTCCCCGGTGAGTGCTGAAGACCCGACTGTGCAGCAATTAATAGAGCGCGGCGTTAGAGAGAGAAAAACCTTAACAGCCACCTATTCATACGATGCCTTAAAATTGGCAGACGTTCTGGTGCTTGATGTCCAGTGTGATTTCATAAAAGAGGAACTCGGAAATCTTCATAGTGGCCACGCTGAAATAGGCGCTCTTGAGGAAAGTTTCAAGATCATCGGTACACTCATTGAACCCACGTGTCTTGTCCTGATCGAGACAACGGTGCCTCCAGGAACAACCGAGTATATCGCCTATCCCATCATCAAGATGGCTTTCAAGAAGAGAGGAATTGAAGGCGAACCTCTTATCGCCCACTCTTTTGAGCGGGTGATGCCGGGGCGGGATTATGTAAGATCCATTCGCAATTTTTGGCGGGTCTGTAGTGGTATCAATAAACAGAGTGAGGATAAGGTAGTCAGGTTCTTGAACGAGGTTATCGACGTTGAAAACTATCCACTAACGGTTCTCGAAAGACCTATTGAGAGCGAGACATGCAAGATTGTAGAGAATAGCTATAGGGCTACACTGCTTGCCTTTTTAGATGAGTGGAGCCTTTTTGCTGAAACTAACGGAATCGATCTGATTAAGGTTATCAATGCCATCAAGGTGAGACCCACGCACAGCAACATAATATTCCCCGGGCCTGGCATTGGCGGGTACTGTCTCCCAAAGGATGGTGGCCTCGGACTTTGGGCTTACAAGCACCTGCTCGGTTTTGAAACCGAGATATTTAAGATCACGCCTGAGGCTATAAATATCAATGATACCAGGGCCCTCCACGCTGCTCAGTTGGTGAGGGATGCCCTCCGGAACATGGGCAAAATTGTTGCTGCCTCCCAGATAACAATCCTGGGAGCGTCCTACCGGGAGGACGTTGGAGATACCAGATATAGCGGTTCGGAGCTGATTGTGAGGAAGCTCACCGAGATGGGCGCAGAAGTCAAGGTCCATGATCCGTATGTGGAGCACTGGTGGGAATTTGAGAGCCAGGATACATATCCGGCAGTTGGGGAGAGTCGCTCACGGTTTTTCAGAAACCAGGAACATCTCAAAGACCTTAGGATTTGTCCAACCCTGGCTGAGGCCCTGAAGGGCTCTGATGCAGTTGTTCTGGCTGTCAGGCATGAGGAGTACCTTAAACTCAAGCCAGACGATGTTGTTAACATGGGAGGTGAGCCCCTGGCAGTGGTAGACTGTTTTGGTATTCTGGATGATAGAAAGATAGAACGGTTTTTTGAGTTAGGCTGCGAGGTCAAGGGTTTAGGCAGAGGGCATATCCAGCGGATAAAGGAGCGTTTCAAGAGGGCATAACAATTGCCTACAATTGTTCTTCCCATGGAGGATCTGAGGCTGTTCCCGAAAGGCGATATCTTAATTCACCTACTATGGCAGCGTTTATGGGCTACGGTTCCGATGCCCGTTTCGTTCGGAGGTTACGTCATTCGTCTCTTTATTTTCACGTGACCTTAACCGTTAACCGATACGGGATTCGTCACCCTAGCCATTACAGAAATGCTAAAGAAATAAATCTCTGGAGATTAAATCGTGGAATTTTGGCACCTCTCACCAGGCCGATAGACAGTGCTTGAAGTAAAATAGCCGAGCATTCAGACATCACTGCTGAACGCTTACGATTACTTTCGTACCTATCTTACATTTCTCACCGAGCTCATTCCGTGCATTACCCATATTGATGGCAATCTCAAGTTGATGAGAACTCCCGATGAGGGCAACGGGTTGACCCACCGGCACGTCACTATAGGTGGTGCTCAGTTTCTGTAAAACCAGACCCCCAACCTTAATAGATACACCCTTGGGCTGAAGAAATGGGCTGAGGTGGTCTCTGGTGATATTGGTGACGAGATTCCCAAAGTGATCCGCCCGTATGATCTCGCCAACCAGATCACTATTCCCTTTACAGGGAAGCGGCGCGGTTATCGTGGTTGGATCGTCGATTTTTTCACCCAGGAGAAAGGGATCTACTCCCTTTGACAGATGGGAGGCAACTGGGGCAAAAATGTCTCTTCCGTGAAACGTTGGGCTAATTTCCCGCATCCAGTACATCTTATCACTAAGATGAATAACCTCGCTGTGTTCCTGTGTTTCTATTATTGGCCAGAAGAGGCCGTTATCGGGACCGACAAAGAAATGGTTGTCGGCCAGCACAGCGATGGGCCTTCTTTTGCCGCCGACGCCCGGGTCAATCACTGCCAGGTGGACGGTTCCCGAAGGAAAGTGTTGGTGGGTCTCCTTAATGATTGAACCTCCCTCTCGAATTGAACCAGGCGGTACCTGGTGGGTTATATCCACTATTCGTGCACCTGGATTAATGGTAAGGATGACCCCTTTCATCATTGCCACATAGGGGTCCCTTTCACCAAAGTCGGTGGTTATGGTAATAATTCCTGTTGCCATCAATCCAGACTCTCGACCAGCATTGGCAGGATCTCTCCGGCTTTACCGGTTAATACAAAATTCATATGTCCTGATTGAGGCGTTTTCTCCAGATTGATCTCAGCAACTACAGCCCCCCCTTGCTTGGCATGAAGAGAAAGAGAGGCTGCTGGCTGAACGATCCCGGATGTTCCAACAATGAGCATGACCTCACAATTTCGGGCTGCGTCGAAGGCCTTGCCTAAAATATCAGGATCAAGGGATTCGCCGAACCAGACAACATTTGGTCTGAGGAGTCCTTCGCACTTGGTACATTTAGGCAGCCGGCCCATATCCTGAGACCGATCCAGGTTAAGCAGGCCGCATTGGGTGCACTTGACATCCCATAGATTACCATGAATCTCAAGCAAGCGCTTGCTTCCAGCTTCCCTGTGGAGGCCATCAACATTCTGGGTTATCAGCGTGAAGTCATCGACATGATTTTCTAATTTTACCAGGGCCTTGTGACCGTCATTAAAGGTAACCTTACTCAGAAGGTTCCTTCTCCAGTTATAGAATTCCCATACCAGTTCCGGATCCCCAGCAAATGCTTGCGGTGTAGCGACATCGGTAACCTCGTGATTCCGCCATATGCCATCAGCACCCCTGAAGGTGGGGAGCCCGCTTTCAGCAGAGATACCTGCGCCGGTAAGCACGGTGACTCTGTTAGAGGTA
The DNA here is from genome assembly GCA_030603345.1 of Pseudomonadota bacterium. Taxonomy (GTDB): domain Bacteria; phylum Desulfobacterota; class DSM-4660; order Desulfatiglandales; family B25-G16; genus JADFWK01. Next base: position 2,774 of record JAUVXZ010000053.1, on the reverse strand, counting down.
GTAATGATTTCCCTTAATTCATTAATATCTTTTTCCATAAGATGGAAATTATCTCAAATGACTTGACGGGTCAAGAAGGTAATATTGGAGTAGGGGTAAAGGATGATTTTTTGTTACTAATCAGCCACGGACCCGCCTGCCAGATGGCGGGCAGGTTTACGCTGGTTATCACTGATTTTTTTCATAATATACAAGTCTTTTGAATTATTGACATATACAGATATTTGTTATTTTACTGTATTAAAACCTATCTGCGTTCATCTGTGTGAATCTGTGGCTGAATAGTTATGTTTTCTAGTTTTAGGATTTGATATTTAAATCCAGTTATGGTATCGAGCTAGTCAAGTTAAATGGGACGCAGATTTTCGCAGATATACGCAGATAAGATCATTATTCATAAAATTTGAAAATTCTGATAACCTGCCCGCTAATGCCTGAGCATAGCGATGGCAGGCGGGTCTACATTCACCTGTGTCTAAAAGAATAAAATTTGTATACAATCAACTTAATCTAGTACCCAAGAGACAATAGAGTGTTTTGAAGAGTTTATTTTAACAAGAAAGGAGATTAACCATGAGTGCCAAACTAGTAAAAGGAACGGAAATCAGGGATGAGATTTTGAAAGAGCTCAAGGCAGTGGTTGACAAGATCAAGGAAGAGCATGGCGTTGTCCCTGGCCTTGTAACGATTCTTGTCGGGGAAAACCCTGCATCGATTTCCTATGTTACCTCCAAGATCAAAACAGCCCACGATCTGGGATACAAAGAGGTGCAGGAAAACCAGCCTGACGATATTTCTGAAGAGGCTCTGCTTGGCTTGATAGACAAATACAATAAAGATGACTCCATTCATGGTATCCTTGTTCAACTCCCGTTACCCAAACATATTGATGAAAAGAAGATTCTCAACGCCATTGATCCGGACAAAGATGTTGATGGTTTTCATCCGGTAAATGTCGGGAGATTGATGATAGGTGGGGGTGAGGTTAAATTTCTCCCCTGCACCCCTGCCGGCATCCAGGAGCTTATTATCAGGTCTGGTGTGGACATAGAGGGTGCTGAGGTCGTGGTTGTGGGCAGATCTAACATTGTTGGAAAACCCATTGCCAACATATTACTCCAAAAGGCCCCAGGTGCTAATGCCACCGTGACAGTAGCCCATACCAGGACAAAAGACCTGGCTTTTCATTGCAAACGGGCCGATATCCTGATAGTTGCCGCTGGTGTACCCGGTCTTGTTAAACCCGAATGGATCAAGCCAGGTGCGTGCGTTATCGATGTTGGTGTAAACAGAGTTGGCGAGAAGATCAGCGAGAAGACTGGCAAGAAGATCGCGATCCTTAAAGGTGATGTTGACTTTGATAAGGCAGTGGAGATTGCCGGCTACATTACCCCTGTGCCTGGTGGGGTGGGACCTATGACCATTACCATGCTCATGAAAAACACCCTTAATTCCCTTAAATTTCGCCTTGGGATTGCTTAGGGCAGCATGTACAAGGCGTGTATTTCCTTACCGAAATACACGCCTTTTTTGTGGCAAGACAGGGACAACTGGATCAATTTCTTCTACCTCATTTTGCCTTTTTGAGTAACCTTTTTGCTTTGGAAATATTGTAGTCTTTCTCATAAGGTTTCTTTATGATACGTTCAGATAGTTCTTTATTCACTGTGCCTATCCTATCCAGGGCCTTTAGAGCGTACTGCCTGACCTGGGGTTTCTCATCCTCCAATAACCCTTCCAATGGCTCCACAGCTTTATAGATTTCAGGTTTAAACTTGGCAAGTTTTCCTAGGGCAGAAGCCGCCAGCCTACGTTCATTGCCATTTGAACTCCTGGTAAACTCTATAATTTCGGAGATCACAGCAGGGTTATTTGATTTGCCAAGGGCCACAACTGTAGAGATGCCCTTGGCATCTTGAGAGCCTACCCCCTTCACGCGGGCGGCTTTAGCAGGCTTTGGCTTTTTCTTGTATGCTGTGGAGGGAATTGAGTCAAAAAAACGTTTCACATCTTCAATGGTATGGACAATATTCGTCTCTGGCAGTGAGGAGATGATGGTCTTGCCATATGAACGGGTAACAAGTCGGGTGTCGAGTATGGCAACCACACCATATTCGTTACGCCCTCTGATGAGCCGTCCAAACCCCTGCCTCAATACCAAGATGGCTGAGGGGAGTGCGAGGTCGTTGAACCACCTGTGTCCGAGCCTCCTGCATCTTTCCTGGTATACCGGATCTCCTGGTGAACTGAAAGGGAGCTTTGCAATAACCACCAGGCTGAGCTTTTCCCCCTTTATGTCGATTCCCTGCCAGAAAGTAGCAGTTGCCAGAAGCACGGATAGAGCAGTATCTTTAAACCACTGAATGAGTCTTGGAGGAGGCATGTCGCCCTGGGATTTGAAAGGGTAGTGTATCTTGATATTCTTTGACACAAAATGGAGATGTTTGTAAGAGGTAAATAGCACGAGTGCCCTGCCACGGGATGCATTGATAAGCCCCTCTATTACCTTAAGGCTCTCTTGCTGAAACAGCTCATTGTTTCCTTTGTCAGGCAGCGGCAGGTCGTTATCAACATAGAGGAAGGCCTGTGTTCTGTAGTCAAATGGTGAGCCAATTATCCTTTCCTTAAAGTCTTCGATGCCTAACCTGTTTTTCAAGAAAACAAAATCTCCTCCTGTGGTCAACGTAGCTGATGTCATGATCACACTGTCGTACTTGCTTATCAGGTCTTTAAAAGAGTTTTGGGATTCTATAAGACTGCTTTTCAACTCCAGC
>JAUVXZ010000286.1 GCA_030603345.1 Pseudomonadota bacterium | reverse complement strand
AGCTTGCTTTGCAGATATTCTCGGTGCCTTTGCTCTTCGTTGGACAGGACCCTAAAGATGCGTTTTCCAACGGGATCGGTGGCGGCTTCCATAGCACTATGATAGATGTCCCGAACCTGGGCTTCAAATTCCATGGCCGTGTTGATGGCCTCTTCGATGGTCATGTTTCCCTCCCTGATGACAAGTATTTCTTTGGTTCCATTTCCTCCTCAAGGTAATATAAAAGAAGGAGAGTATCGAGTCAATGGAAGAGGTATCCTCAAGGAGAATGGTCTTCTTGTGGCAGGGCTTCGTGCAATTGAGGAAAAGGCGTTTGATACTTCTTTTGTCGTCTATTTTGGTTGCAAATGAAAATTTTTTCGGGTAGGCGATACCTAAAGACATCGCTTATCTTCGACTTCGCCAAGATTTGTTTGGGATTTCCGTTTGGGCAACAGCCCGTTAACAGCAGACACCTAAGGATGAGGGAAAACCATGGCTCAACACATTGGTATTGTTGCATGCAGTGCAGAGGGGGCGGCCCTCTGCTATCGGACAATCTGCGTAGAAGGGACCGAGATACTCGGAAGGCACGCCCATCCTGAAGTCACCATGCACACCTTTCCCCTGAGTGAATACATGCGGTACATTGAAAGCGGTGACTGGGAAGGCGTGGCTGGTTTAATGGAGTCCTCAGTTGCCAAGGTAGCAAGAGCGGGTGCAGATTTTGCTATATGTCCTGACAATACAATCCATCAGGCATTTGACCTCGTTGTTGAGAGATCCCCGATCCCATGGCTCCATATCGCTGAGGAGGTTGCTGGTGAGGCAAAGCGGAGAAACTATGAATATCTCGGGATCTTGGGTACTCGCTTCCTGATGGAGGGTCCGGTTTATCCCACTAAGCTAGATGCTTTGGGGATTGAGCACCGGATTCCCGGGGAAAACGACCGGGAGCGCATTAATGAGATCATTTTTGATGAACTGGTTAACGGCCATTTTTCCTCACAAGCTCGAGGGTATTTTACCGAGGTAATTATCCGATTACAAAACCAAGGCTGCGATGCCATTGTTCTTGGTTGTACCGAGATACCGCTGCTCATAGACCAAGAAGATTCACCCTTGCCAATATTGGATTCCACAAGGGTGCTGGCACGGGCTGCCTTGAAGAAGGCGACCGGAGCAGTATCTCAATAGGAATGTGTGCCATCCCTACCACAGGGTTTGTACCCCGTCAGGTTCTGGTGGATTCGGCCAATCTTGCCATAGCGGAACGAGCAAACATTACGTTGCATACTAAGCAAAGCATTTTATTGTTTGCATTGGACATAACCGAGAAGGGTCTAGGATGGTCACAACAGAAAAGACCTCATGCCCCTCCCGGTATTGCAAACTATTTGATACTTTCAGTAGTAATATAGCTCGCTCGTACTGAAAGGGGGATGGGAATGGAGGGCTGGGATAGGCTCGCGAAGGTAATTACAGGTAATCCTACGCCCTGTAATGGGATAATTGATATATTCTCTGGCGGAGTTGGGAAAGCCTTTCAAGGGTACGGGAACGATCCTCTTCTGAAATGCCCTGGGCGTTCAAGATATCTTCATCGGCAAAGCTCATAGCGTTTTTGAAGGTTAGCTGGGACAGGGCACCGATATGATCAATAACGCCCAATTTATGGAATCGTTTTCCGAGGTAATTCATATTCTTCAAGAGATCTCCTCTCTTATCCCCTTTGTTTTTCTGTTGGCTTATCGCTTTCACAGCTATCCAGTATGATTCAAGGAAGGTTTTGGCAAGGGCAGCCCAGATAGGTAGGTTATCAAAGCCGAGTTTGGTGATTTTGTATCCCCCATTTTCCTCTGATTGGAACAAAAAGGCAGAATCGTGAAAATATTCAATTACTGAGATAACTTTTTCCTGAATACGTTCACTGTCATCAAAAATAAACTCATTCTTAAAGAGATTTTTCAAGAAAGCATAGTCGGCAATTATTGATTCGGGACTTTTCGCCTCTTCACTACTCGATAAGAGTGATATGGCCACAAAGGAGTGAGGAATGAAAAAATGGATGATACTGTTTTTATGATATTCGAGCTCGAGTTTTTTCTCTTCATCCAAATAGTAGAAGATCTCCTCCTCTCCCTCCACATCCTCAAGAAAATCGATAACCTTCCAGCTAATAAGCAGCGATAGGGTTTCCTTAACTGCTTTTGACGGATCACTCAGAGTAGCTGCCAGGGGAATCTCATACCTCGTAAGAAAACGCAAAAGAATATCTGTAGTCTCAGCGAGTTCCGAAAGATGGAATCCTCTGCGGTGATTGGCTAAAATGGCTGTAGCAATGAGTGAAAGGGGTGTTACGAGAGAGATGGCGTTTATGGACTGGCCCAAATGAGAAGCCAGGTTGCGGCGAATACCTTTTACTGGCAGATCTGTTTGAGACAGGTATTCATTCAATGAAAAAGGATTGTGGAACCGTACATAGATTTTTCCATATCTTCTTTTTAGAAACCGCCTGGCCCTTATCATCTGCCTGAAATTTTCTCGCTCCTTAGGATCGCCTCCAATCTCCTTGAGGTAGGATTTTTCCTCCATGATTCGATCATAAATTATGGAGGCAGGGACAAATATGAGATCCTTACAAAATCCTTCCCGATGGGCATTAAGCAAGATAGAGAGAAAGCCCGTCTTTGGAAGTGTCAATTTACCATTTCGACTTCTGCCTCCCTCAATAAAAAATTGGATTGGGTGCCCCTCTTCAAGGAGTGTTTTGATGTATCTGGCAAGCACCGCTGAGTAAAGCTTTTCTCCCTTAAAAGATCGGCGGATGAAAAAGGCACCGCATTTTCTGAAGATATGGCCCATGGGCCAAAACGCCAAATTGGTTCCCGCAGCAACCCTGGGAACATGCAGATGATTATCGAGAAGCACATGGTTGAGGATCAGGTAATCGATATGGCTCTTGTGGGAAGGAATATAAACCAGTGTTCCTTTTCGAGCCCATTCCCTCACTTTTGCCAGGCCTGCCATATCCACATCCACGCCCTCAAAGATCTTTTTCCAGAACCAATTCAATGCCATCAAGAAAGACCGGATGTAAGTCATGTTGTAATCAGCAGCGATCTCGTCAAAGTATCGCCCAGTCTTTTTCTTCAGTTGCCTGAGCCTTTTTTCATTGCCATTGGCCGCTTGTTCAATCTCCTTGGTGATCCTTTCGTCCATGAGGACTACTTGCTTGATCTGGTGTTTGGATTTCATGATGGGGCCCAGAATAACCCTTTTCTGCATGTCAATGCTTTCTATGAGTGTCTGCCTGATCTCCGCAGCCATTTCGTGCAAGGGTCTTGAAGAAGACTGACTTTTCAAATAGGCCTTCAGATCCAGGGGCTGACCAAAATCGATAAAAGCCCGGCGATTGTGCCTGAAAAAAAGAACGATTTTCCTGATAGTGCCTGGATTGTCTTTGAACCCAAATAATAGGCTGCCCAGGTTTGAATAGTCTTTTTCAGGAGTCATTTTGTAGAGGACAAGCTGGGGAACAACAAAAATGGGGCGATCCATTTCCTTCTGTGTTTCAAGAAGGAATTCCAGGTGATCCTTTTCAGAACGAACGAATTGCTTGGCAAAACCCTTAGGATCGACCAGAAAGATGAGGGAGGTGGTTCCCTGTTGGATGGCATTTTTATAGAACCCAGTTTGATAAGGACTCGGCAAGCGGCCATTCCTCAGCAAGAATGAGAGGTGGGAGGTGAGGACGTTTACGATGTGTGTGAGCGGTACGACTGGGGTCATGTTGAGGTCAAAGGCTATTTTGGGATAGGGCAGGCGTGCCCTGCGGAAATTGAAATGATAGAGCAGGTAATCCAGGTACCCTCTGTACTTGGCTGCATAGACCACTGTCCCTTGCCGGTACATCTGCTTGAGCTCTTCTTTCATGTTTTCGTCAAGGCTTACCCGTTTGAAGAGCCTATACAGAAGCCAGCTCAAAAAGAATC
>JAUVXZ010000090.1 GCA_030603345.1 Pseudomonadota bacterium | reverse complement strand
CCTGGCTTTGAAAGAGTGGGTTTATATCTATGGATACCGTAATCTTTACAAAGCATGATAATGTTCCTTTGTCGTCGCGCCAGGGCAGGCTGGCTTGCAATGAATTTATATATAGAATTCATCTGATCAATAATCCAGCGCCCATATGATATTCAGGCAGTTGCGCCAGGGCGGGCTTTGTGCCTTAGTGGCTGAATGGTTAGCATGAAAACAAGTAACAAACAAAAGAAGGCGGTTGCCCTCAAGTATCAGCCAAAAGCAGATAATGCACCCCAGGTAATAGCCAAAGGCAAGGGGAAAGTGGCTGAGAAGATCATCCAGATTGCCAGGGAACATAATATATACATCCGAGATGACCCTGATCTAATAGAGCTTCTATCCCAACTCGATATCAATCGAGAAATCCCTCCACACCTCTACGTTGTCGTCGCAGAATTACTCGCCTTTGTGTATTCTCTTACCAGGAGAGACTGATTATTGCTTTAGCTCCTTGTATATACTGAAAGCTTTGTATAAGCCCAATTTTCACCAAGAGGGCGGGGCTTTTCGTCAGTTCCGAGGCTCCCGGGTTGGTCTTTTCAGCTACTTACTAGCGGGGGATTCTTGCCCCCTCCGCATTGTCCCACGCTCCTTCAGAGCGGGAGACCTGCGGCTTCCCCCACCGATAAGTAGCGAACAGACAGCACCCTCCCACCAGTCACTTCCGAAAAGCCCCGCCCTCTTTGGGATAAGGATTAGTAAGAAGAAGCTAAAGCAATAATCAGATACGGGAGAAAAGTTCCAGTAGGCATTTTTTTCCCCCCTTCAAGAGGTAACCAGCTTCAGGCCTTCTATTCTATTTATCCTGTATTATTAGTATGTTACACATGATTGTGGTCTGTATTTGGGCTGGCACTGATATTGCTCTATACACTAAGTGAAAAAAGTGAAGAATTGGTATCGTTCAGAGGGATTTATTAAACCAAGAGTGGGGTGAAAAGAATTGATATCTGGGATCCATAAGTTAGTTGATGGCGCATTGGCACAAAAGGTCAGATTCGAAACTATCGCTAATAATGTGGCAAATATTAGCACAAATGCCTTTAAAAAGGATATCATCTCGTTTCATCGAATACTGAGCATGAAAAACAGTTCCACTACAGATTTTTCCCCTGGCCCAATACGTCATACGGGAAACGAACTCGATGTTGCCTTGGAAACTCCCGGTTTTTTCAAAATCCAGACACCCAGGGGGATTAGATACACCAGGGATGGCGCATTCAAGCTTGACGTGGACCGTACCCTGGTAACCCACAATGGTGATCCGGTGCTCGGTCAAAACGGCCCCATCGCCATCAATGGAAAGAACGTGACTATAGAGCCGGATGGGAGGGTGGTAGCAGAGAATGAAGCTGCCGGTACCATCTCGGTAGTGGATTTTAGAAACCTCGATCTTCTTAAAAAAGAGGGCAGTTCATACTACGTGTTCCAAGGAAAAGAAAGAGACATATTTACTGCCGAGAACATCAGTGTCCAAAACGGCTACATAGAGCAATCAAATGTTAGTCCAACAGGAGAAATGATCAAAATGATCGTGTCCCTCAGGGAATTTGAGTCTGCTCAAAAGGCTATTCAGTTCATGGATGAAATAACGAGCAAGATGGTTAATGAAGTTGGTCGATTAGAATAGGTAGGGGAGGAGATAACTATGTTACGAGGACTGTGGTCCGCAGCAACCGGAATGGCTGCCCAGCAAATGACGATAGATGTCATTGCCAACAATTTGGCCAATGTGGGTACCGTGGGATTCAAAAAGAGCAGGTCCGAATTTCAGGACCTCATGTATCAGACCATAAAGCAGGCTGGATCAGAAACAGCGGATGGCACTCAAATTCCCACTGGCATCCATATTGGTATGGGAACCATGCCTGTTGGCGTTCAGAAGATGTTTATGCAGGGAGATTTTAAGGAAACAAAAAATGAACTAGATCTGGCAATTGAGGGGAAGGGGTTCTTTAAGGTGCTAAGCAGTGATGAGGAGCTCTATACAAGGGCAGGCAATTTCAAGCTCGATAGCGATGGAAACATCGTTACGTCAAATGGCGACAGATTGCAACCGGATATGACAATCCCGTCAGATGCGGTCTCTATTGGCATTGACAAAACCGGAACCGTGACCGTGCTTGACCATGAAGGGACTGGAACCTCCCTTGGAGTTATTGAAGTATACACCTTTCCTAACTCGGCTGGGCTCTTTAGTGTGGGACACAATCTGTATAGGTCTACCGATGCATCAGGTGAGGGCATCTCTGGCACAGCAGGTTCAGATGGTGTAGGAACAATTGCGCAGGGATTTGTCGAGATGTCTAATGTAGACGTGGTCGAAGAGATGGTTGCCATGATCATGGCACAGAGGGCCTATGAGACAAATAGCAAGGCCATACAAACAGCAGATGCCATGTTGCAAATAGCCAATAATATCAAGAGGTAATACCATGAGGAAGACCGTACCGATCATGATTCTTTTGACATGTCTATTTGGTGTTTGTTTATCGGTTGGGGCAACGGGAGTTGATGAAAACAAAACCAGAGCAATAGCCAGCCGAGGGTATCAATCGATTCCAGAGGCCACATTCCGTGAAATCTTTGTGGAATATCTCTGCGACCAGCTGGGAAAAGATAAATCTGACATAATGGTATCCAGGTTCAAGGTTATTGGCAATAGGCCTCTTCCTCAAGGAGAGATACGTTTTCAGGTGTTTCAAAAGGATAAAAGAAGACTTGCAGGATTTGTAAGATTAGTCGCTCTTTGCAGTGTAAAGGGCGCAGTAAAAAGCCAGGTTAAGCTCTCCGGTCGGGTTGACATCTTTGAATCTGTGGTTTGCACTGGTAGAAATCTCAAAAAGGGTGAGATTATAGAAAAAGATGACCTTTATGTTGCAAGAAAAAATATCGCTCACCGATCTCCGGACATTGTGACCGATATGACCAAGGCATTAGGACTCATGACAAAACATAACATAAGGGAAGACACCTGTCTTAAAGAATGGATGCTGGAAAGATCTCCCATTCTAAAAAAAGGGGATATGGTAACTATCGTGGCAGAATCAGATGATCTAAAGGTCACGGTTCCTGGTAGGGTTTTGGAGAAAGGCTACTTGGGTGAGCTCATAGAGATTCAAAACGTCATGAGCAGAAAAAAAATATACGCAAGGGTAGTTAATAGTTCAATAGTAATAGTAGATTTCTAGAGGAGAAAAACGGTGACCAAAAGCTATTGTGTTTTATGCATACTCCTTATTTTTTTTACTGGATGTGCTGTATTTCGCACAAATACATCTCAGGTACCTGAGCTCAAAAGGATTCAGGAGCCCCAATTTCCGGAATATACACCTCCTGTGATAGAGGAGGGATCACTATGGTCAGATGCAAGGGGTGTTACGCTTTATCCGGACACGAAGGCAAGAAGGGTGGGAGATGTTGTCACGGTAAGGATTGTAGAGGATCCAGAGGCAGAACTGAATGCCAACACCAAAACGAGTAGATCATCCAGCATAGCCGCACAACTCAAGTTTTTGGGCTACATGCAGGCCCTCGCCGACAAAAACTCTAGGCTTGCCCAGAATCCCGGCGAGGACGACCTTATAAAAGCAGGGCTTGGAATGAGCTTTGATGGCAAGGGTTCAAGTGACAGGGATGGCCACGTAAAGGCATATGTCTCTGCTATGGTCGTCAAGGTACTCCCGAATGAAAATCTCTTCATTCAGGGGAAGAGAGAGATCAAGGTAAACAATGAAACACAGTACATAGCCCTCTCGGGCATAATAAGGCCAGAGGACGTATCTCCACACAATGAGATTGCCTCTACCTATGTGGCCAATGCCAAGATAACGTATTCAGGCATTGGTCCCTTGGCCGACAAACAGAGACCAGGGTGGTTAGGAAGGATAGTTGATTATGTATGGCCGTTTTAGGTTTTTATTCCTTATTGTCGTTATCTTTAACATCTTTTTCACCTCTGCGGTTTTCGGAGCAAGGATAAAGGATATTGCCTCCATTAAAGGCGTCAGGCCAAACCAGCTTTTTGGTTATGGTCTGGTAGTTGGCCTCGATGGCAGTGGTGATAAGGCGGGAACAGATTTTACCATTCAGAGCCTTGTGAATATGCTGGAAAAGATGGGGATCTATGTAAGCGCCCAAGATGTAAAGGTCAAAAATGTTGCCGCAGTAATGGTTAATGCTACACTACATCCATTTGCCAGGATAGGGAAAAAAATTGACGTGATAGTATCCTCTATCGGTGACGCCAAAACTCTCCAAGGAGGGACCCTTGTTCTAACCCATCTCAAGGGAGTCGATGGCAAAATCTATGCCCTTGCCCAGGGACCCATATCCGTTGGTGGTTTTAGGATAGGCGGGGCTGCCGGAGGAGGAGTCGGAAAAAATCATCCTACGGTAGGTAGAATAAGTGGGGGAGCAACAGTAGAAAGGGAGATTCCTTTATCGCTTAAAGATAGAACGGAATTGACCATTCTTTTAAACAACCCGGATTTTATTACAGCCATCAGGGTTGCCAATTCAATTAACTCAGAAATGGGAGAGAATATTGCCAAACCAATAGATTCGGGCACCATAACCATAAAGATTCCCGACTCGTTTCAAGACAGTGTTGTTCTCCTGCTTGCTAGAGTTGAGGATCTTGAAGTAATACCCGATTCGTTGGCAAAGGTTATTGTCAATGAGAGAACAGGCACCATCGTCATTGGAGAAAATGTCAGGGTCTTAACAGTTGCTGTTGCCCATGGAAACCTGAGCATTCAGATAAAAGAGACCAAAGAGGTTTCGCAGCCAAGTCCCTTTGCACCTCGACCACCCAGGGAGGGGGCAGCACCTACCCAGATGGAAGGAGGGGTTGTCGTGGCACCTGGAGGGTCCACTGTCGTCACCCCGGAGACCGATGTATCAGTTGTAGAGGAGAAAAACCGGCTCCTTTTGGTTCCAAAGGGAAGGACGATTGGTGATTTGGTGAGGGCATTGAATGCTATCGGCGTTACTCCCAGGGATCTGATCACTATCTTGCAAGCCATGAAGGTAGCAGGTGCCCTCCAGGGGAAACTGGAAATCATATAGAGGATCAGAATATGGTAAATGGGGTTGTATTGGATCGAGGCGGGGCAGGATTGCATAAAGATGTGCGTGAGGCGAGGCTTAAGAGGGCCTGCTTGGAATTTGAGTCTCTTTTTGTATCCCATATGCTGAAAGCAATGAGAAAAACCGTTAGTGAAGGGGGGCTCATTCGAGAAAGCAATGAGGGTAAGATCTTCAAATCGATGTTTGATGAAAAGCTTGCCCTGGAGATTGCACAGAGTGGGGGTATTGGGCTCGGAGAGATGCTTTTTGAACAAATCAAAGGATAAAGTATTTTGGGGACCCCACTGCTTCCAGCCAATATTGATGGGTTCGCAAAACACTTTTTAAGAGTTTGCCAATATTGATGATCTCGTAAAAAGTGAAAAATCGAGTCACTCCCGCGAAAGCGGGAGTCCATAATAAGTTGAAATAACTGGATTCCTGCTTTCGCAGGAATGACAATTAAGAGGCATATTGGACTTTTTACGAGACTATCAATATTTGGTCAGAAACAACGGGTTCTTGCCGGAATTTATGAAAATTTGGTAACTACTCAGCCACTAAGCCACTAAGACATTAAGATTAAAGAATTATTCTTTTAATACCCTTTCTATGAGGGGCACATTGTCTTCTTCATTTTCAGATAAGGTGATAAACTCATATTTAGCCTTTGTGTCTTGGTGCCTTTGTGGCTACCTGAACAGTTACAAAATTTGATCAAAAATAGGTGTTTAGTTGAGAGCACAATCTTCCGATAATTAGAAGAGGGGGTTTATCCATGGACGATCACCGTGTTCAGTCACTCGTAAGCCTTTTTCATAAGAAGATAATCCTCTCCAATGATTTACTTCATTGTCTGAAGAAGGAAAGAGAATCCTTAATCAACATAGACCTGGATTCACTATGGAGTATTTCCAAGGAGAAAGAGGATATATGCTCAAAGATAGAATCAATTCGAGAGGAGATCGTTTCTGCTCTTAATCTAAGGATAGATCAGAGGTTTCTTGCTTCTCATCAAATTCTCGAACTACTGCCTGAGGAACATAAGGCCACCTTTCAAAAGCTATTTCACACGCTTCTCAAATTGAAGGGTGAGATTGAGGTCATACGCAAAGAAAACATGATCTTTATCGATGATTCGCTCCAGTTTCTGGATGAGATGATGTCGATTCTAACAGGGAAGACCGCATCCAAGATATTGTACAATGACAAATGTCATTTGAGCAGATCTGGTGCCAATGTTCTCCTCAGCAGGGAGGCTTGATCATGTCAGGTTTAGGGTTGGTATTGAGCATTGCAAAAACCGCTCTCTTTGCCCAGCGGCACGGCATAGATGTAACCGCCCACAATATTGCCAACGTTAATACGCCCAGTTATTCCAGGCAGAGCCCGGTGATGGAGGCGAAAGAGCCTGCATCCTATGGCGGGGTGCTCCTTGGTCAGGGCGTGGACACAACAGATGTAGTCAGGACCACCGACCAATTTGTCGAAAACCAACTCATGCAGCAAAAATCCTGCCTTCTGTCTTCCAAAGAGATGGAGGGTTATATGCAGATCTTAGAGGGCTTGTTTAACGAAAACTCTGAAACCAGTATTAGTGTAATGCTGGCAGAGTTCTGGAACTTGTGGCACGACCTTTCAAACCATCCTGCTGGGGCTGCTGAACGGACCGCGCTTTATCAGCACGGTATCTTGCTGTCGCGGCAATTTAACAACCTTGAAGCCGAGCTGACAGAACTTGAAACAAATTTGACCAGTGCTGTGAATGTCGGTGTTGAGAGAATCAATGAAATTACAAGAGAAATCGCTGATATCAACATTAAAATCGTGGGGGTTGAAGCGGCAAAGGTCGCTAATGACCTAAGAGATAAGCGTACTGGTCTTGTTTCGGAACTTTCAGAATACATAGATGTCAAGACATTTGAGCAGAGCAACGGGTCGCTTACCATTATCACAGCTAAGGGTTGTGTTCTGGTTCAGGGAAGTGATTCCTATGACCTGGAGATGGGGGGAGTCACTGGAGATCGGGTGACATGGCAGAGTTCTGGTAGTGCACACGTTGACCTTACAGACTATCTTACCAAAGGAAACCTGGGTGGATGGCTTGCTATGCGAGATGAGGTCATCGCTAAGTACAAACTTGACCTCAATGCCCTGGCTAAAGAATTCATCTCGGCTATCAACCATCAGCATACCCAGGGTGTGGGGCTCCACCTTTTTGAGCCCGGCAGTACCCTCGCCGGCACCTATCAAACGAGCACCGACCTGGATGATCTCGACTTTGGAAATGAGATTCAGTTCGTTGCTAATGGTTTCAAGCTCTGGATTGAAGACCGAACAGTTCCAGCAAACCCTGTAATGAACTTTGTTTCCGTGGACCTGAGCGGCCTGAATGGGAGCTCAACGCTTTCCAATCTGGCTACCGCTATTAATAACCAGATTACAGCGGCTGGGCTAACCGGGGTTACGGCAGGCGTTTCAGGCGATGCCATAACGTTTACCGCTGGTAGCGATTATGCTCTTGGCTTCTCAGAAGATACGAGCAATATTCTGGGAGCCCTCGGTGTGAATACCTTTTTCCAAGGAGTCGGCGCTGGATCCATGAGCGTGAATACAGTTTTAAACGATAAGGACTATATTGCTGCCGCACAGATAGAAGCCGATGGTAGCTATGCGTCAGGAGACAACACTAATGCCTTGGCTATTGCTGACCTCCAATACACATCCATGGGAATTAGTCAATGGACCTGTGACAGGATAAACGGAAACACAGAGGGAACGGTCACCACGACCATTGAGCATTACTATCATAGTATGGTGAGCTCCATCGGGATCACCTCTGAGAGCATCTCTAGAGGTAGGGAGTATAATGAGGTGATGGTCAACAAACTCGGTGAGATACGGGATAGTATTTCAGCCGTGTCCCTGGATGAAGAGATGACAAACCTCATAAAATTTCAGCATGCCTATACAGCAGCAGCCAAGCTTATTAGTGTTTCCGATGAAATGCTTGAAACGCTGCTCAGCATGAAGTAGCAAAAGGGGAGTAGACTGCCATGAGGGTAGCCAATAAGACCATTTACGATATGGTAAAATTCGACTTGGCCAGGATTAACGAGGAACTGAACAAGGCCAACAGGGTCGTCACAACTGGCAAACGCATCACAGATCTCTCTGATGATCCGGTAAAGCTTAGCGAGGCACTAAACATTAAATCTGTTCTTTTAAACCTTGAACAATTGGGACGCAACATAAATATGGGAAGGTCTTGGCTAGCTGCCAGTGAAAGTGCCCTGAGCCAGGTACAGGATCTGATTTCCGGCACAAAGGCCTTGTGTGTTCAGATGGCCAATGGGATCATGAATGCTGAACAGCGGGCCGCTGCAGCCGAGACTGTGCAAAATACACTGGATGATATTGTGTCTTTAGCTAATACAGTGGTTAATGGTGAGTATGTTTTTGCAGGGTGGAAGACCGATATTGTGCCATTCGATGAGGACGGGACCTACCATGGGGATAATCACGCCTTCGCCATTAAAATAGGTAATGATACCACCGTCGAGGTTGGAAGTGACGGGGAGGCGGTGTTTGGAGCTCTCTTCACCACCGTGAGTGATTTGAAAGATGCCTTGGAGGGTAATGACGTCGGTGGAATTATGGCGGCGATGGCTAATCTTGATAGTGATTTTGATCATATTACCACGAAGATATCGGGCATTGGCTCAAAGATGATCCACATGGAAACCAGAGAAAAGATCTTTCAGGATTATACTATCAACAGTACCGAGAGGCTATCCGAGATTGAGGATGCGGATATGGCCGCGGCAATCATTGATCTGGAATCCGGACAGCTTGCCTTTAGGGCTGCTCTGGCCTCTTCTGTCAGGGTTATGGAACTGAGCCTGGTTGATTTCTTGACCTAATGTAAAATTGAGGTCAGGTCGAGACCTGACCCTTCTACCAAAGCCATGGATGGGCTATGCTTATATTAACAAGGAAGTTAGGTGAACGGATCACTATTGGCAATGATATTGTCATTAGCTTGCTTGAAATCAAAGGCTCGCAGGTCAAGCTCGGTATTGAAGCACCGAAGGGTATCAGTATTCACCGACAAGAGATATATGAGAGAATTAAAAGAGAGAACCTGATATCATCTGCAGTAACTGCCTCTGATCTCTTTAAGGCAGCCACTCTTTTGCAAACCAGCAGACCCGGGGTTACGGAACCTTGAAGATTGACTCCACAAGATTTGGGCCTATCACCATAGGGGAAGAGAGGATTATTGCCATGCCCTTTGGTATGCTTGGATTTCCTGAAGAAAAACGATATGTTATCCTTCAGCACAGAGAGGATTCGCCCTTTTTCTGGTACCAGTCCGTGGACGATCCAGCACTTGCCTTTGTGATTACCAGCCCATTCCTGTTTAAGCCTGACTATTCCGTGCCCCTCGAGGATACAGTAGAGCAGATGTCCTGGATTGAAGACAAAGACAAGGGTACGTTAGAGTTATATGTAGTTGTTAATATCCCAAAGAACTCACCTGACGACATGACCGCAAACCTCATTGGTCCCATCTTGATAAATAACAGAACCCGCCAGGCTATACAGATGGTCGTTACGGACAGCCCCTATTCCCACAAGTTTTCTCTGGTAGGAAAGAACAAAGATGATAATACGGGAAGTAGCCAGAATAAGGTGGGGGACGCTGTCTCAGAGGGTTAAGTGGTGGGAAAAGCTCCTCTCCTTTCAATCCCTGCTTTCGTGTAGCAGCTTTTGAACGTTGGTAGCACCTTCTAGTGCTTGAATGCCCTCTGACCGGTAAATACCATGGTCACCTGAGGATCTGCCTCGTTACAGGCCTCAATTGACTCAAAGTCTCTCAGCGAGCCTCCTGGATGAACAATGGCCCTTATTCCCTCCTGTATAGCCACATCCACTCCATCTCTAAACGGAAAAAACGCATCTGATACCATGGTTGAACCGGTGAGTCCACCGTGGGCTTCTGCAGTTGCCTTATCTATTTCCTCCTGGAGCTCTGCATCTCCCTTGCCTTTGTGTATGTCAGCTTGCAGCTGTTTATAGGGGATGCCGTGTGTTTTGAAGCAGAGGGAATCTGCATACTTGGTATAGGCCTTGTAAATGGCTATCTCTGCCACACCAACCCTGTCCTGTTCTCCGGTACCGATACCAACTGTTACCCCATCCTTAACATAGATAACGGAGTTCGATGTAATGCCCTGTTCCACCTGCCAGCCAAAGAGCATATCGGCGTATTCATCGGCTGTGGGTTTTCGGGCGATTTTGTATAGTTTTCCTTTATATTCTACAGAGGCCAATGTGAAATCATCTGGTGATTTAATAGCATTTGTCGGGGATTGCTGCAGAATTATCCCCCCGTCAATGAGGCTCTTGAAATCAACGAAACGTTTTTCTCTATATTCGGCTAACCTATCAATCTTGCTGATTTTGATGATTCTGAGATTTGGGCTCTTGCTCAGGATAGATACGGTTTTATGTTCAAACTCAGGCGCCGCCACTACCTCGAGATAATTTTTACTAATTAATTCCGTCACCTCTTGATCAATGGGTTTGTTAAAGGCTGCACAACCCCCAAAGGCTGCTATTCTGTCTGCCATGTTTGCCTTTTGATAGGCATCAGCAATGGTAGAACCATAGGCTACCCCACAGGGGTTATTATGCTTAACAATTACAACAGCCGGTTTTGAGGAAAGATACTTCAATATATTGAGGGCATTGTCTATGTCGGTAAGATTGGTTTTTCCTGGGTGTTTTCCGCTCTGGATCATTTGCTCTTCAGTTATGGCCGAAACCAGGCCCTTGTCTGGTTCAATAAACTGACATTCACCCAGTACAAGATTTCCGGTTACCAGCTCATACAGGGCTGCCTCTTGGCCCGGATTTTCTCCATACCTGAGGCCTTTCTCGATCAATTCGCCTGAACGCTCATCAGGTATCTTCCAGGTTCTTTTCCTGTATGCCAGTATTTGATCTCCAAAATGTATAGCAATCTGAGGTGGAAAATGGTCATCCATCACCGTTTTGTACATCTTCTTCAGATCTTCAGCCATGTTTCTGTTCCTTTGTTAGTTGTATTTTGTCAGTTGTCCGCTGTCCCTTGGTTTCTTACCCACCGCCTTCGTATGGGCACTCGGTTTAGGAGTATGGGATTTACCTCTCTTTCCACAAGGAGATTTTCTTTGTATCCCCCAAGGCCATCGTTTCACCTCGAATAGAGAGTCCCAAGGAAGGTCTGCTGCTTCTCCGAAATTATGAATACGAACATTCTCAAGGCCCGTCTTAGCCATAAAGCTTTCTCCCGACAATCTTGACATCATCTACTTCCCGTTTAATCCAGCAACGAACAACCGACGACAGTCAACTGACAGATTTATCCCGTTCTATGTATGCGTATGCATTGTGGTTGTGAATGGATTCGAAATTCTCTGACTCAACAGCGAACCAGGTCACATTTTCGTCCTGCTCAAGTTTCTCGGCTACATCCCTGACTATATCCTCAACGAATTTAGGATTTTGATAGGCCTTTTCAGTTACGAATTTCTCGTCCTCTCTCTTTAACACAGAATAAACATCGCATGAGGCAGTCTCTTCTACCAGTTGTATCAGATCCTCTATCCACAGGAACTTTTTAAACCTCACCTGCAATCTAACTTCTCCCCTCTGGTTATGGGCGCCGAAATCGCTTATCTCTTGTGAGCACGGGCACAGGGTGGTTATAGGAACCGTTATCATGAGCACCAGATCCTCGCCTTTGTTCAAATTGCCCTTAAAGGTGCACTGATATTCCATCAGTCCCTGGCTGTGGGTAACCGGAGAAGTCTTCATTACAAAGTATGGAAAGGAGATTTCCATATGGGCACTTTCAGCATTGAGCCGTTCTTTCATAGTGGAGAGGATTTCATGAAAGTTTTTGATAGAGATTCTTCTATCGTGTTCATTTAAGATCTCGACAAACCGACTCATGTGTGTGCCTTTGTAGTCCCTTGGTAGATCAACGTACATATTGACCACGGCTACAGTTTGTTGGGTCTTTGTTGCTTTATCCAGCACGGTTATTGGGTATCTGATGTCCTTTACCCCAACCTTGTCTATAGAAATATTGCGATGATCCTTTTCGTTTTGAATATCTTTCATGGTGGTTGTTAATTCCTCATATTTGTTTGGGAAATAAATATTATCTAAACATTGCAAAGTCAACAAAAAGATATCTGGCATGGCGGGGTGAAGGTTCGGTTTTCTACAATTTCCTTGATTTCTTAAGACAAAATAGGGTATGAGAGTTACCATATTCGGGGCGTGGCGCAGTCTGGTAGCGCACCTGCTTTGGGAGCAGGGAGTCGGAGGTTCAAATCCTCTCGCCCCGACCAGTCGCCGCAGATGTTAGAAACG
>JAUVXZ010000216.1 GCA_030603345.1 Pseudomonadota bacterium | reverse complement strand
ATTCAATCGCTTAAGGACTTCGGGCTCAATATGGGAATTGCCTTTCAGATTATCGACGATGTGTTTGATTATACCGCTACGGTAGAAGAGACCGGAAAACCCATGGGCAGCGACCTCAGAGAGGGTAAGATTACCCTTCCTCTCATCTATTCCCTCACCTGCCTCCCGCAACAGGAGCGAGAGAGGCTTGAAGATCTATTCAAAGGCGGAGATGCCTTAGAGCACGACTACCGGGAGGTAACTGAACTGGTACGGGGTAATGGTGCCATTGCGAGATGCCGTTACGATGCCCGAGAGTATGTAGATCGTGCAGCCCGGTGCCTCAGCCTCTTTCCTGACTCGCCAATAAAGGACTGTCTCCTCAAGTTAAATCAGTTTGTTGTCACGAGGAGTAACTAGCACCCACCATAGCTTCTGTTTTTTCTGTCCTTGAGAAGATCCAGTATATATTGAGTCTTGAGGACGTGTTGGAATCTAAAGGCAGGAGAGGGTCTCTTTTGAGAACGCCACAATGCAGGTAAAGCACCGGGAGGAATTATTCAGGGAGATTATACAATCTCGAAGGCTACCTTTCCACAAGGGATCGAATCGTCGGAGATAATTTCTTTTATCACGCCTCCTGTCATAGCTTCGATTTGCCTGATACCGCTCTTTTTGTGACCCCTGATTAATGGTATCTCCCTTTTAGGCGCATGGAGTACAATACTCCTTGGCTTTTCCATGGTGGGTAGGTAGGGTTTCACTTTTGCAAGGTGAATGGCAGATCGAACCAGAAATCCTAAGGATGGATGCCATGGTCCCGCAACTATCTCCCCTTTCTTGAGCAGGGATGGGGAAGACATGAGCCCGATTCTGATAACGGGAATCCCGGCACTTTCTAATCGTATGCAGGCGTCTTTGCAGAGACTAATGGTATCGTCAAGTCCCATTGGGGTATATTTTCCTTGATTGTACCATTGTGCCAGTTTTGTTCCCCGTATGACGAGTGTTGGATAAAGCCTGGCCATATCAGGTTTTAGGGCAATAACCTTGTCAATGGTTTCCAGGAATAGCTCTTGAGAGTCTCCTGGCAAGCCAGGCATCAGTTGTGCCCCGACATTGAATCCTCTATTTCTCAGTGCTCTGAACGCATCAACGGTTTCATGTGATGTATGCCCTCGATTAGAAAGGAGTAAAACCTCGTCGTCCATGGATTGTACCCCAAGCTCCACCGTTGATACACCATAAGATTCAAGGATATTAAGCTTGTCTTCATCCAGAGCGTCTGGTCTTGTAGAGAGACGGATAGATTGTATGACGCCTTTTTCCAAAAAAGGCCTCACAGCATCTAGCATTTTCTCCATGGAGGCAGTGGGTAGAGATGTGAACGTACCACCATAAAAGGCGATCTCTCTCGGCCTTTGATTAGGAAAGTGTTTTGACTGTACGGCTTGCTCAATTAGATTTCTAATATCATCTGCTGTGCAAATGCTTTCTGAGCTATTGGTTATGGTTTTTTGTTGACAGAAAACACATCTATGGGGGCAGCCCTGGTGTGGGATAAATATGGGTATGATAAAGTGGCCTTTTATTTTCTTAGACAAGCCAAGGCCTCCTTTGCTGCTTCCCGTTCAGCCTCTTTTTTGCTCTTTCCCTTTCCTTTACCCATTACCTTTCCTCTCAGGTACACTGCTACATAGAAGGTCTTATTGTGGTCTGGACCAGTTTCCTTTTCAAGCCGGTATTCTGGAGTTGACTGAACAGCCTCTTGTGAGTATTCCTGCAGGTCTGTTTTATAGTCAATAAATGAGTTACCAAGGCTGATCTCATCCAATACAGGGCTAAAGAGTTTTGCTATTACCCTGAGAGCAACACTAAAACCGCCATCAAGATAAACTGCTCCTATAAGGGCCTCAAGGGCATCAGTTAGGATAGATGGTTTTTTTCTGCCCTGGGTTTGTTCCTCTCCCTTTCCCAGGAGGAGATAATCTCCTATCCGCAACTCACAGGCAATAGGGTAGAGACCGCTTTCACTTACCAGAGAAGCCCTGTATTTGGACAGCTCCCCTTCCTTCATTTCAGGAAAGGATTCCATGAGTAGATGGCTGATAGCAAGGTTAATAACTGCATCGCCAAGAAACTCCAGTCTCTGATTATCGGACACTCTTGGGTCATCCTTTTCATAAACGTAAGAAGGATGTCGGAAGGCCTGAGACAGTAACTTTTTGTCTTCAAAGGAATAATCGAGGATTGGTGCTAAGTCTTCAGGATTTTTTGGTAATTTAGGTTCGTTCATTAGTGCGGCATACTAAAATCAATAGGTTCTAAAGTCAAGGCAATCAATAGGGGGGGGTACTCTTGAAATTCATGGTACAACTTGGACCAGAGTCACGTCATAGTGAAACCTAATCTATTGATTTTCAAGCTTATTGCAGGGTATGGGTATCTTTTTTTTGGTTATGCCCCTGGCCCAGACCCCTGGCCCAGACCTGGCATGTCAAGATGCGGTGATGGAAAGTGAGGCATTCGTAAGCAGTGAAGACAGTTGGATATCCACATCCCGTCGCGCCAGGGCAGGCCTATAACATGGCCCCTTACTGGGTCGTTTCAAAATGGTTTATTGCGCCATAAGCCTTAGAATCATAGGCTCCATCTATATAAACCATTTTGAAACTCCCACTGATCTAAACTATGTGGGGCATAATCCAAAAAAAAGACACCCATACCCTGGACTTTGACGTTACCCTGCAACTTGGATAAAACTATTTGACCTTTGATTGTTCTTTGATATATAAAAAATTTTTTAGAGAAGAGAAAAAGCAATGACTGTGAAGGGGAATAAGAAGGTTATACTTGATCAAAAGGAGATAAAACAAGCCCTGAAAGGAATCGCGGAACAGATAATTTCCAGGCACGGGTCTCTAAAAGATATCTGTTTAGTTGGAATCAGGACTGGAGGAGCTTTTTTGGCTCAGCGCTTGCGCCGGGAGGTTACCAAGGGACATGAAGAGGAAATACCAACCGGTGTGCTAGATATTAATCTATATCGGGATGACTGGACGAGGATCGGCCCTAACCCAAAACTTGGGAGCACGGAGATTCCTTTTTCCATAGATGATAAAATAATTATCTTAGTAGACGATGTCCTGTTTACCGGCAGGACCATAAGGGCGGCCATGGATGCGTTGATAGATTTCGGTAGGCCACAGAAGATTGAGCTGGCTGTGCTTGTGGACAGGGGAGAGAAGCAACGAGAGCTACCGATAAAGGCTAATTATGTGGCGAAGGAATGGGAGACGTCGGGCAACGAGACAATTACTGTGTATTTCAAGGAAGAAGGGTTCCGTGACCAGGTTGTAGTTGAGGAAAAGAAGGAGAACTTGTCATAAGGAGCGTTTCATGGTTTCAACAATAGGGATCAAGACAGGAGATCGCTCGGAAATGATAGATATTACCTCCAAGGTAGAGGAGGAGCTACAGCGGTCAGGTCTGAAGGATGGGGTGTGCTTTCTCTATGTGCCCCACACTACAGCCGGAATAACAATCAATGAGAGTGCTGATCCAAGCGTAGTTGTTGATATCCAGACAACATTGGATAAAATGGTGCCCTGGGAGGCCGCCTACCGACATCGAGAAGGGAATTCCGCTGCCCATATCAAAAGTAGCCTGGTGGGGAATTCAGCAATGGTTTTGGCTGAATCCGGACACCTCAAATTAGGTACGTGGCAGGGGATTTTCTTTTGTGAGTTTGATGGACCTCGATCCAGAAAACTCTACATGAAATTTCAGTAGACAACCCTCAGTTTTTCCCTTGACACCTCTGCATCGCTTTGTTAAATAGCCTGCAAAAAGGCGATTTAACCCATTTAACCAAGGAGGATTAGGCCATGTATAAGGTAGAAATCGATAACGAGAAATGCGTTGGTTGCGAAGAGTGTGTCGATGTTTGCCCATCAGACGTGTTTGAAATGAAAGATGAAAAATCTGTGCCAGCCAATCAAGAGGAATGCATTGGATGTGAGAGCTGTGTAGAGGTTTGCGAGTCTGAGGCTATTACTGTAACAGAAGTTGAGGAGTAAAGACTGGAGATCAAAAAACTGCCGCTCTTTCATAATCACAAAAGAGCGGCAGTTTTTATTTTCACTCGACGGAAGTGTCGTGTCAGACGTCGATTATTTTTTCTTTGCGTGACAATCGTTACATTTCTTTGTAGGACCTGTAGGTTTACCAGCTTTTTCCAAACCCTTGTGACAACCCTGACAGTTCTTATGGTAGGCCAGCATTAATTTCTTTACCTTACCTTTTGATTGTACGGGATCGTGACATTCTGAACATTTCTGCACAGGATCTTCTTCCTTAAAGACATTTTTCCCGTCTTTATATACATGGTGGCACTCTGCGCAGGCAATCTTATAGTCCACGGTATGTTTTTTATGAGTGAGTTTGACAGCCCCTTTTTTGTATGCCTTAAATGCATCCGACTTAATACAGATTTCGTCCGGGACATCTGTGGCTTTCAGGATGCCAACACTCATAAACAAGGCTATGCAGAGGATAGTTCCAAGCAGAAAGTAGATCTTTTTTCCCATGGGCTTCTGTGCCTCCTTTCATTTCGTTCTTACTCTTTTAACTGAATAGTATTATTTTTGCAAGGCTAAAATGTGATAGATCCTCCTTTAACTCACCCCTCCTTCCGGTAACAGATCAGCCCACACCGTAGACACCGTGCTGCCTCTTGGGTAGCCAACTTCTCATTGAGACCCCGTTCAACCTCATCAAAGCTCTCCCGTCGCTCATCAACACTCAGCTCAGGCATCTTGACTCTTTCACTCTCTGCTACCCCGATGAGCTCCTCTACATCAGGCAGGTCTGTGTCCTTGGCAATAGCCGGCTCAGGGGCTTTTACCGTGTCCCCACTCAGGTACTGGTGGATAGAGCGGGCCGCACGCCTTCCAGCCCCGATTGCCTCAATGGCAATAGATGCCCCACTGACTGCATCCCCCCCGGCAAACACCCCCTCAAGGTTGGTCTCACCGGTTGCCCCATTCACCAGCTCAATGGTATTCCACCGGGTAAGGGCCACCTCCTCATCTTTTAAGAAGCCGGTGACCGGAAACTGACCGATCGCCGCAATAACATTATCTACCTTAATGACCTTCTCACTGCCTTCCTTTGGTACCGGTCTCCTTCTGCCTGACTCATCAGGCTCACCCAGTTCCATCTCGATATACTCCAACTCGGTGAGTTTCCCGTTATTACCCATGAGCTTGGTAGGGGCTGCCAGGTAGTGGAAGAGCACTCCTTCACGCTCTGCCTCCTCGATCTCGATATCATTGGCAGGCATCTCAACCCGGGAGCGCCGATAGAGAATCGTTACCTCCTTGGACCCCAGACGCCAGCTGGTTCTGGCTGCATCGAGGGCTGTATTGCCACCACCAATTATAGCCACCTTATCACCCACAGGGGTCTCCTTACCCAGGCCCCGATCAATGAGAAAGTGGGTGCCGGGCAAAACCCCCTCTAGATCTTCCCCATCAACCCCCAGACCGCGGCTATCCCAGGCCCCGGTTCCCAGAAAGATGGCATCAAAGCCCTCATCTTTGAGACTTTTGAGGGTAAAATCCTCTCCCATGGTGACACCGGTCTTTACCTCAACACCGAGCGTGAGGATTCCCTCGATCTCCCAGTCCAGGATCTTCTTGGGGAGCCGGTATTCGGGGATCCCGTATCTGAGCATACCCCCCAGCTCCGGCATGGCCTCAAAGATGGTGGGGCTATGGCCAAAGCGTGCCAGATAAAAGGCACAGGTGAGCCCTGCAGGGCCACCCCCGATGATGGCGACCTGCTTTCCTGTTTTTGGTGCCATATAGGGGCTGATACGCTCAGATGAGTTCATCTCTATATCAGCAACAAAGCG
>JAUVXZ010000029.1 GCA_030603345.1 Pseudomonadota bacterium | reverse complement strand
TGGCGAAAAAACGGAGCGTCGATTGCGAAGCGCCATCCAGACCCACGAGCATGTTTCTTATGTGTTTGTGGGCAGCAAGAAGCATCTGCTTCACAATCTCTTCTCCGACCCTAATCGTCCTTTTTATCGATCCGGCAAGATCTTTCCATTAGAAAGGATCAACCTTGGTCAACTCCAACGATTTATTAAGAAAAGGTTCAATGAGGCAGAGGTGGAAATTGACGAAAAAGCCTTAGAGCTTATCGCGGAGACAACCGAGTGCCACCCCTACTATACTCAATATATGTGCCAGGTTCTCTATGATATCATGGAGGAGCGGCGGATTAGGACAGATGATATTCCAAAGGCTATCGATCTCCTGCTTCGCCGGGAGGCCACTGCCTACATGAACACATGGGATCTTCTTGCTCACCGGCAAAGACAGGCTCTCGTGGCCTTATCGGAAAGTGGCCCCGGAGAGAGCCCCTTTCGGCCGGAGATACTCAGGAGATCCAATATATCTCAGCCGGCGGTTATGATCCGGGCGCTGAAGAGCCTGGTCCATAAAGACCTTGTGGACAAAACCAACGGCCAGTATGAAGTCATAGACCTATTCTTCAAAAGGTGGATCAAGACATCTATGTCTATCAGCTCTCCCCATTGAGCGATTTCCCTCTGCTCCTTTCGCCTTTGGCCCTTTGCTTTTCGCCTCACATTCGCCTTCAGCCTTCAGCCTTGTGCCTTTTTGCTATCAGCTTTCAGCTGTGAGCTTTCAGCTATGACCTGCTTTGCCCTATGCGCCATGCCCTCTGCGCTTCGCCCATCCCTCTGGGGTGGAGCCTATTGCACTGGGGCGCTCTGCGCTTCGCCCATCCCTCTGGCGCACGAACGTAACAGAAAGGAGGTGAAATACCATGGCACAAAACAATGCCACAAAAATCCTAAAGGTCGTCTTGGTGATCTATGCCATCGTCGTGCTGGTCTACGGGCTCGGTTTCCTGTTAATTCCAGGCGTGTTAGCAAAGATTTCCGGTGCCAGTCCCGTGGATCTCGGCTGGCTCCGGTGGCCCGGAGGTATTCTCATTGCCCTCGGGATCGGTGCCCTGTTGGTTCGCCGTGATCCCACCAAACAGGGTGTCTTTGTAACCACGATCTCGTTGGGGACTCTGCTTACCGGCCTCGCATTACTGTACTCGTGGATAGTGCATGAGTATAGTGCAGCAACCTGGTTCATCGGCCTGCCGACCATAATCGTCCTCGTTGTTTCCGCCCTGCTCTGGTGGAGTCGACAAAAGTCAAAAGGGATTCTCTGAGCTAGATAGCACCATGTGAACCTGGGCTCACGTCTTGACATGAGACAAACACAGAGCCAAACAGACAGGTGCCCCCGTTTTCTGAACCGTGGTGAAACAGAAAATTTGCCGAAAAGCACCTAAGTCGTTTTGGAACCAACGTTATATATTAACATATCAAAGGGTTACACCCCTAAGGGTAGCATAGAAAAAAATTATTTACTAGCTACCAAAAAAAGAAACCCGGATTTCAGAAAACAGTGAAGTCGATTAAAAGCAGAATGGAGATGCGGAGTTACTCAACGTAGTCAACAATGCCCCGTATTTGGCCTGGTAGATCTTTTGGTTTTTGGAAAAGCTTATGATCCTTGTTGTTACCGCTGACTAAGCATGATGGAGTCATCCTTAAACTCTTCACCGGCAGCCCGCTCAAATGCCGCTACTAAGTCAGCAATCGTGAGCTTCTTTTTCTCTTCCTCCCCCATATTTACCAAGATCTTCCCCTGATGCATCATGATCAGCCTATTGCCATAACGTAAAGCAATATCCATATTATGGGTTACCATTATCGTCGTCATCCTTTCCCGTTTCACAATCATATCGGTTAACTCAAGTACAGTCTCAGCCGTTCTGGGGTCGAGGGTGGCTATATGCTCATCGAGCAGAAGTATTGCTGGTTTACTTATCGTTGCCATTACCAGAGCCAGTGACTGTCTTTGACCACCGGAGAGTGTGGCCGCATAGGCACTCAATCTGTCTTCTAGCCCCAAACCCAGTGGGGACAGGGCAGAACGGAATAGCTCTCGCCGCCGCTTATTTATCGCGGCCCTTAATCCTCTCGATTGCCCCCGCAGCAGCGCCATAGCCATATTCTCCTCGATGGTCAGTTTAGCGGCTGTGCCCTCGCTGGGATTTTGATAGACCCTGCCCGCATATGCAGCATGCTTATACTCTGGCATATTCGTAATATCCTGGTCCGCAACACAAACCTTACCTCCTCGCTCCGGTGGATAGATACCGGCAATAACGTTAAGCAGGGTACTTTTCCCCGCACCATTACTGCCAATGATAGTAACAAAGTCCTGTTCATAGACGTCCAGATTGATGCCATCCAAAGCGGTGACCTCATCTATAGTGCGTCGAGAAAAGACTTTTCTTATATCAATAAGCCCGAGTAATATATGGTCGTCACCTCGACCCATTAAAATACCTCTCTACATCCTTGCTGCTGGTGGCACCCATTCGCCTCGCAATCTCTTTTTTACATACGGAACGGCAAGTACAATGACGACTAATGTCGCGGTAATTAATTTCAGGTCTCCAGGAGCCAGACCCAGCCTGAGGGCAATGGTGATAAACAGGCGATACAAAAAAGTGCCGACAAAGCATGCGAATAAGATCTTTGCAATACCCCTCGGATGTAAGACTCCTTCACCGATGATCACTGCTGCGAGGCCCATAACAATCATACCTATTCCCATATTCACATCGCAGAAACCCTGACTCTGAGCAACTAAAGAGCCGGCCAGAGCAACAAGACCATTAGAGATAGCACAGCCCAGTACTACATTTTTATTTGTATCTGAGCCTAAACCGCGTACCATCTGCTCATTATCACCAGATGCCCTCAAGGCTAAACCAACCTCGGTACGCAAAAACCAGTTGAGGGCCAGAAAAAACATCGCGGCCAATACCACTAAGGTATAAATAATGAGTACACTGCTTCTCCTTATTGAACAAAAATGTGCCACACTTTCAAAGATAGTTATGCTGCGTATCAGCGGGATATTTGCCCCATGCATTACCCTTAGGTTCACCGAATATAAACCAACCATCATGAGGATACCAGACAGGAGCGCGTTTATTCTGAACGCGGTATTGAGCGCGGCAGTTATGGTACCAGCGATTAACCCTGCGATGAGCGCGGCGACGGTAGCCAGGAACGGGTTATGACCTGTTGCAATCATAACGGCCGCAACAGAGCCCCCGGTCACAAAGCTACCATCTACGGTGAGGTCGGGAAAGGCCAGGACACGAAAGGTGATATATACACCAATAGTAACAAAGCCGAATAATAATCCCTCAGAGATGGAAGATAGCAAGATGGATTGGATCATTTCTTATAACCTATCCTGTCCTTATCTAAAAGAGAACAGACTGCATTCCAAAAAATGAAGGTGTTGTAACAGTGTATAATGTGAATTGATTTAAGCAATAGGTTGATATCAGTAAAAGCAAAATACGTATTAGGGCCAGTGGGATAGAATAGATTAGATGGAGGTCAAGGGGACCCTGACCTCCATTGCCTGCTTTATTGTATTACACGAGCCGCTTTTGCGATGACCGATTGAGGAATCGTGGTCCCCATTCGCTTTGCAGCTGCCGGGTTAACCACCAGCACCTGGGCATCACCGGAACACTTTACCACGGGCATGTCTGATGCCTTCTTTTCTCCTTTAAGTATCATGGCAGCGTATTTGCCCGCTTTCCAACCTATCCAGCTATAGTTAGCACCGCGCGCAGCAATGCAGCCACGTTCAACCATTGCACCGGTAGATCCGAAAAGCGGTATTTTATTTTCCTCACAGACACGAATTACAGCCTCAAGCCCTGAGGTAGTGGTATTATCGGTCGGATTCCAAATAGCATCGACTCTGCCAATAAGTGATCTAGTAGCAGTTATGACCTCGGCCGTTGTTGAACAACTAGCCTCCACAAGCTTTTTTATCCCAACTTCTGAGAGTATTCCCTTCAACTCATCAACCTGCTGAACAGAATTCACTTCGCCGGCATTATATATAACCCCGAGGGTTCTAAGACCAGGATATATCTTTTTAATCGTAACCATCTGCACCTTTATGTCCGCCATATCACTCACCCCTGTTACATTGTCAGGACGAGGTGCCTCCCAAGTAGATACTATCTCGGCCTTGGCTGGTGCCGTACAGGTGCTAAAAACGATTGGTATATGTGTTCCTCTCGCTGCAGCCACGCACGCCTGGGAAACCGGGGTAGAAATAGGATGCATTAAATCTACCTTTTCACCTACGAAGCGCTGAGCAATGGTCGCAGCTAAAGACATATCACCCTCGGCGTTTAAGCGAAGATACTTAACATTTTTGCCCTCGACCAGGCCTTCTTCCTCCATGGCTTTCTTGAACCCATCAGAGTCAGATTGTAAATCAGGATGTTCGATTATCACAACTTCGCCAATGTGATATACTTTATCAGCCCAAGCTACGCCAAAAAGCGGAGTAAGAAAGAAGACTCCCATAACCACAAATACTAAAATCTTAGGTTTCATGACTCCCTCCTTTTAAGGTTATCGTAACAAATTACACCCCGCAAAAGCCCTAATAAGACCCCTCCTGCAAGAGATCGAGCAACTTTTTTTTACTCAACCCAGCTATACCGAGCGCTTCAAGTGATCTACCTTCCCGACGATAATCAACCTCATTTACCACAGAAGTCAACTCGATTATTGCATCGATAACTGGGGTCTCCACATGAAACGTGCGGGCTATTTGCGCTGTGGTGACCAAGCCATAGGGAACATCTTCAGTGATATATCTATCTTTCATTGATGAAGGACCGGAAATATTGGCAACAGCACCTTCTTTGTCAAACGAGGTCCTGAAATAAACCGACATGATCTGGGTTTTTGAAAAGAATGATTCTTCAGGATATTCAAGCATTTTGACATTTACAGCCTGACCGATTTTGACCACCTCTTCATAAACTGCCTTTATAACCCTCGCTATTGAGAGCGTTGTCCCATGCCTGTAGAAATAGAAGTCTTTCCCGAGCGTGTCGATCCAGCCGGCGTTGAGCACACAACCGGCAGGATGAACTATTGGATTCAGATTATTGAGGGAGGTAGCCAGCACATGTTCACCTGGGATTACCGGGTACGTGCCTTTCAGGTCAGCTACTACCTTCTCTGTATGCTTTGCAGGAAATGCAGCTATTAGCAGCTTCCAGGCCTCAACCGCTATCTTCACGCTACCAGGGGCAAGCAACCGGCAGCCCCAGGGAAGCGTATGGCACTCAGCGAGAGTAATATCTTTGTTTATCGCCTTCTCTCTCAACATATGAGCAAACAGTAATGCGGAAAAGTTGCCCGGCCACATAACCAGAGTCTGACCATCTTCCAGATGGGGGGCTATACGCTCAAAAAAGGGCTTGTGGCCGATAGCTGGTATAGGCATCATAATATATTGAGTATCTTTTATGGCTGCGCCAAAGTCTGTGGTGGCCATAGTAAGCTTAGCGATTTTCTTGTTATCCCATATGTCGACAAACTCTATCTCCTTACGATTCATAGTGGTGGCGAAGTGATCCTTAAACTCAGGAGCCTCACACATATTTACCTCAAACCCCTTTAATGCCAAATCGGCCGCCATTGCGTGGGCCCCGTTACCGCCGCCTAAAACACATATCTTTTCTAAACGCATATGACTACCTCGATACCTTCAGATTTCTGGCATGATGTCTCCTGCTTGCATAGCGGCAGCCGGATACAGTCACCGCACTGGAGACAATCCTCATAGAAAAGGCACTGTAACGGATTCCAGTAATCCGTGGCCTTGGCAAAGCATTCAAGATTTGCCTCTGCGCTTTGAAGAGACTTGATTACGTCAGCCTCTTTTAAATTACCGCTTCGATTCGCACATACAGTGACGCATTCTGTTGACTTGTTTCAGAAATGAAAAAATGCGGCTTATTTCTGCTGTGTTTCCAGGGTTTGTGGCAATTGACAAGAAGTCGCTTTTTCTGCGTGGGAGTATAGTGATAATTGCCTTGTCTGTCAAGGGAAAAGGAGCCACCCCAATCCCGCTTTTAATTCTGATTTTCATATCAAAAAAGTTGAAAAAACCTGGTTGATTCGGTAAGATACAAGTGTTGAAAACCAAATCAAACCGTAAGCAACGAGGTGAAAGACCACTGATACGAGAAATAGTGCTTCCATTCAAGGTAGAAATGACCAGAGACCTCCCCGCTCGTGCCTTCCTGCCCGCAACGCTCTCGCTTGCGAGGCGGGCGGGGCAATGGCAGTCGGGCATGACAACCCCTCGTGTAGGCTTACCGCGGGAGATTGTAGTAGAGCTGGGATTACTCCAATCAGCAGACAAATATTTGCCTCAGCCTGGTAGTGGTGCTGGGTACAGCCCATCTGAGTATACGTCGCCCCTCATCTCAATGCTCAATGGTGGTGGGAGGAGCCTGGAAGATACCCGTGAGATAAGGGCTGATGAGGGACTACGAGAGATTTTACTTCCAACGTGGTTACCGACCCGGATGGGTTTCTAGGAGGTGGTTAAGCACATCCCAGCGTTTAGGATTAGGGAATCGAACCATATAGGACAGGAGGAGTGCGTAATTCAACCAGGTGATTTCACCAGCGCCCAGCGAATTATAGCTGGCCGAGTCCACAGAACCCCTTTGATATCTTCCACGACTCTGGGGAAACAGCATAAAGTACATCTTCATTTCAAAGCTGAGGCTTTTCAAAAGACAGGCTCATTCAAGCCTAGAGGATCTATAAATAAACTATATCATTTGGCAAAAAAGGATACAAATAGGGGAGTTATTACGATATCATCAGGAAATCATGCGCAGGGCTTTGCATATGCAGCCTCCTCATTTGGCATCTCAGCGCGTGTGGTGATGCCTCACACGACTCCCGCTAATAAGATTAGTGCCGCAAAGGGCTATGGTGCACATGTTATTCTTACTGATGGCGATCTCCTTGAGACCGCCCTGGCGATTCAAAAAGAACACAACTTAACTATGGTTCACCCTTTTGACGATCCTCATATTGTGGCAGGCCACGGCACGATGGGGCTGGAGATTTTGGAGGACCTGCCGAAAGTTGACGCCGTTTTTATTCCCGTCGGTGGCGGTGGCCTGATTTCAGGAGTCGCCACGGCTATCAAGTTAAATAAGCCGAAAGTCAGGATTGTGGGTGTTGAACCAATCGGTGCTTCGGCTATGTGGCAAAGCGTCCAGCAAGGGGCAGTGGTTCACCTGAATAGAATGGACACTATAGCGGAAGGCTTAGCAGCCCCCTTTGTCGGGGAACTAAACCTGGCTTTGGTTCAAAAGTATGTTGATGAACTTGTTCTAGTCTCAGATGATGAAATGGTAGAAGCTCTTTTTTTGATCTTGGAATCGTGCAAGATCCTAACAGAACCGGCAGGAGCGGCCGGATTCGCTGCCCTCCTATTCAACAAAGCGAAGATTCCCATGGGCTCCGAGGTAGTCTGCATACTCAGTGGCGGGAACATCGACAGGATGCGGTTACGGAATTTTGTCCAATCACAAGTAACAGCATGAATATCCTCCTGATCAACCCGGTCTGGAATGGTACGGAAGGTGCTTACTATACCCAATGCACCTCAGCTTCCATTTTTACCAGCCATTAGAAAGGAATAGGGTCGCCCCTGGAATTGGGACAATTGAGCCCTCATCGCTGTAGCCCTTTTTCTTACTGTTCTTCGGTAGGCCTTCCTTTGCCAATTGCCGCGAAGAGGTAGCCCCAGCAGACTCCTTAATGTTCAACGCGCAATGACCTCGCCATGGTCGTTTTTGACCTCAGATAAAGCATTACAGCCAAAATGCCCTCGCTCAAGGGTCGCCCCGATTCACGATCTAAAGAAGGTTGAAGATCGGGTGTGTGAACTGTGTACTATAGGGACAGAATATATCTATTCTAAGAGTAGAGAAAAGGTGAAGGCTCGTGCACGGGGATTATTTCGCTACCGGGCGGTTAGAGAGCTCGGGATGAGCAATACGGAGGTTGGAAAAAAACTCGGTATCAGCCAGCCGGCTGTTGGATATGCTGTCAGAAGAGGGGAGGCATTGGCCAAAGAGCATGATTTTCATTTAGAAGAGTAACCTACTTTCTTACGGACGTCCCGCTCCCACGCCAAGAACGTGAGAGAGGCATGGCGTCTGTCCGCGGGCCTTTGGCCTTATGCCTCGTGCCTTTTGCCTTTTTGCTATGAGCTATCGGCTATGAGCCATGAACTAGGCCCAACGGGCCGGGGCCTTAAGTGAAACGCTCCTCAAGCTCTGCGGTCGCTGGCTCCTGACCGTGGTCCCGTATTTGTTCCGTGTTTTTTACATTGAACTTTCTCAATTGTTTTAGTATCTTAAGGCAACTCTTAAGACTGGCATGCTGTACGTCTGTACGCTATCCGTTAACTCGGTGTTCGTCTCCACTGAAACGCTCCGCAAGTCCGGCGCTCCTTGTGCTTAGTTCTCCTCAACCGAAACGCTGCTCCTGCAAGTTACGAAGAGGTTGGCCTTTGGCCCTTGGCTTTTCGCCTTATGCCTTTAGCCTATCAGCTTTCAGCTGTGAGCTTTCAGCTATGACCTGCTTTTGCCTTCAGCCTCTGGGCCTGCTCCCCCCGCTTTGCTCTATGCGCCATGCGCTATGCTCTCTGCTATCTAGGTATTTCTACCTAATTTGCCGTAGTATTTTCTACGCACATGAATAAGCATTGACTTTCCCGAATTTTTTCAATACATTACCCATGGCTGAAACAGTTTCAAGCGCTCGATTCGAGTTACTATTCTATATCCTTTTACCTATGCCTTCTGTCTATGAGCTATAACCTAAGAGCTTTGAGCTACTTTATCTCTGCCTGTTTTGCGCCTCTGATCCTCAAGCGGAAGCGGTCCTCAAGTCCCAGTACAATGGGACGCTCCTTAAGCGAAGCGCTTTTATCTATGCTGAATCGCCTTTGGCCGTTACATTAATGCAGCGGGGCATAGTGATTCAAACCCTGGCCAATAGGACTTATTGGGAGCTCCATCATCTCTTTGGAGGTGTGGAGCTTTTTTGTTTAACGGGCGGACACCAAAAGGGAGTTGAATGTTGAGCCCTGACCCCGATATGTTTGTTTCAAAAAAACTCTGAAACTCTGCGAGAGATAAAAGGTCCTTTTAGGGTCACGCTCATTGGTGAAACAGAGAATTTACCGAAAACTGCTTTGAGCTAAAATCGGTAAAAAATCGTGGCGAGCAGTGGGAAGGCTTTTGGGGCAAGAGTCAAGAGCAGAGTTGGCCCCATTTCCTTTCAGAGAGGTGCGATTATCACAAAAGACAACAAGTATCAGCTTATGCAATCAGTTATTTACTTATTTATGGATGTCCCCCTTTTTTGTGTGTTACTTCGCTCAATACGGTATGAATGCTTCGAATTGCAAAAACAATCAGCAAAAGTAGTGCAGCATCTATACCATGGGCTCGATGAATCCCCTGATATCAGGTAGAGAGGGGATAGCAGTCTGGGGTCGGACCAGGGTAATCGTTTGATATTACAATAAAAGGTTGTGAATATTGCTTGTATTTTTGGCTTAGATAGGCGATTTTGACATGAAAATGGTGGTTTAAGAGCTGAAAACACCTACTTTTAGGATGCTTATCCTGAAAAATCAATGAGATAGCTTGGTCCGACCCCAAAGGATCCTCATCATGCCCCAAGCGTCTAGAGGTAAGAAAATGAAAAGCGCACCGCAGAAAAAAGGGGAACTGTCAATCAAAGTAAACAAAGAGGTAGTCAAGCATCTTAGCATAGGTCTCTACAGAAACTTTGCTTTGGCGATAAAAGAATTGATTTCTAATGCCTATGATGCAGGTGCTACCGAGGTCAAGATAAGACTGGACTTGAAAAAAGGAAAAATTATCGTCCGGGACAACGGGCGAGGTATGAACTATAACGAATTCAAGAAGGAATATCTCACAATCGGTTTCTTCAAAATGCCTTCTAAGAAACCCGATGAATTAGGGAGAATGCGAATCGGTACTTTCGGTATAGGATTTCTGGCCCCCTTACCTTATTGCAAGGTGATGAGGGTTATTACTAAGAAGCGCGGCGAAAAGACAAGTATTGAAGCGACTGTCCAAGCCGAGAATTTTTTCAGGGAAGGAACGTGGGACATTCGCCGGGAGAAGGTGAAATATGAGATTTACGATAGTGACCTTGCTCTGGGTGAAGGAGAGACTATCATCTCACTTGAAGGCATAGAGCCTCAGATTGCTGAGGAACTCAGGAGAGACCCCAAATCTGGCAAATCCAAGATAGACCAATTCGGCGGGTTTGAGAAGTTCCGATGGACTCTGGGCCAGTATGCTGCCATTCAGTATCCACCCGAAAGACAAGATCTCAGAAAGCTTTTCGATTTCCCGAACCGAGTTCCTATGAAACTGTGGCTAGACGGGGAGGAGATTTTCAGGAACATTCCACATGGAGTAAGCATCTTAGAAAAGGGAGAAAAGCACTTCGGCAACATACATGTGAAATACACGATTATGACACCCTTCGAACCAATAAAGCCTGAAGAAGCAAGAGGCCTCCAGGTCAGGATGAGAGACGTGGCCATAGGGTTTCCGAGGGAGTTTGATGTTACCAAGCTTGGGAGAGTACTAGGGAAGCTTAATATGCTGTGTGGTGAGGTCCATATACTTTCTGGCTTAGACAACGCTTTGATGGTCAATAGAGATAATTTCAATTACACAAAGGAAGTGGCGGAGATGTACCGCTTCTTCCAGCGCCTTCTGAGAAAATGGAATGATCAACTCTACGATCTTCATGATGAAGACAAAAAGGTATTTGATGCCCTCGGAAATCTTAAGAATGACGATAGAATTGTATCCAGTCTGGAGAAGGCTAGCATTCTTCATTTTTCAAAAGAAAGAATGAGACTGCCGGATGCACCTATCACAAAGACTAAAAAGACCAAGCTTGACGCCAAGGCTCAAAAATTAGTCGATGTTTTAAAACAAAAAAAGGATACCGGTTTTAAGGTGATTTCTAAGAAAGGGAGAGTATCAGCGAAAAAAGCTCCGATAAAGGTCCTGCCAAAGGAAAGATCTGTAATTGTCTACGAAGACCACCCCGAATTCAAGGAGACTATCGAACTGGAAGGCAAAAAGTTCCAAGTCGTTTACGACAAATGGGACCCCAAATCAACGCCTTATTCAATTTGCAAATTGCCTAAAGACGGCAGTGTCGTCTTCAATACCTCGCACCCTCTTTTTGATAGCAAGTTGAGTGATGAAGTCATAAAGAAACTGTCTTTGGGTATTGTTATTATTCTGAAGAGACAAAGGGGCGCCGAACGGATTATCAGAAAGCTGAATGATCTCCTAGAGTATACCTTTTTGGGTTGAGCCCTATGAGCGATATCGCAGCAATAAAGAATCAGTTGATTGATGAAATGTGGCTTCCAATTGCGGAGAGAGCCGGAAGAACCTTTCGTCCCCATTTAAAGAAGAACAAGAAAATGAAGGTATTGACACTAACAAATGACAAGAACTTTCGTGAAGTGATTGAGCTGGTGAGGCACAAGATTACGAGAAAGGATTTGATTTATGGGTGGCATAAAGCTCGCGCAACTGCTTTCAGGTTAGAAGTTGAAGGAAAAATGGCTACAGTTTTTCCCGGAATGACCTACGAAGATTCCCTTGAAACAGAGACACATGAAATTACAAACGAGTTTCCATTCGACATAATTAACCTGGATTTTTCTTCACAAAACCCTGAGCGCATAAACGGTAGAATAGAAAGGGAGATCCGCAGTCTTGAAAAAACATTAAAAGTTCAAACAGAGCTTGATGTAGACGGAATGGCACTTATCTACACCACGCTCTTGGACTCTGCAAACATATCTACTACAAAAATCAAGGCTAATTCAGACGGTATTAATGTCAGTGGCTGGCCAGGATTACGTTTTAATGGGATACCTGCGACTATTTCACAGGAAGATAAGAAAACAAGGTGTCTGAAAGATATTCTAGAACAGTTTATTAACAAATACTCATGTGAAAACGTTGGAGCAATCGAATCTTCGGCTAAGAATCTTTCGAATGGGTCAGGGACTATTTGTTCCCTTGGTGTAATATTGAAGAGGGTGTGAGGAATGCCAGCATTTCGAGTAAATCAACTTCCAACTGAGACGAAAAGAGTCCATGAAAGCCAGAACATTTGGCGTAAGAAGAATTGGGGAAAGACCTTTGCTGACCATAAAGACGATATCGAGAGAATGATACAGAAGCTCAATCTCTTCGATATTTGGTCCAATAAACTGCAAAAAATTAGTGCGGCTAAGACGCTGATCCCAGAGATCTTCATGGACGCTTACATTTCGATACATTTTGCGAGCTATGGTCTATACAAATACGCAAATATGTGCTTGCGTTCCGAGCTTGAAACAGCCCTTCGGCTAATATTCTTCTCAAAGCACGAGGTAGAATTTGATTGGTGGCTTGAAGGGGATGAATGGTACAGAGAAAGGCAAAATTATCCCGATGTTTGGGGCAGGAGCTACACGTACTTCCAAAACCTGAAACCAATAAAGGATTTCGAGGGGGCCTGCGAGGACCATATGAAATTGTTTTCCGGAGATGCTAAGATTTCTAACGTCTATAAGAAGCTCTCAAAATCAATCCACAGTAGTGCAAAACATTTTCAGACAAGACCTGACAGGGTTTCTCCTAGATATGATTTAGAGGAATTAAAAAGGTGGATTGATGTCTATATCGGGATTCAGACATATATCCAAATTCTTTTATCCCTCAGCTTTGCTGACAAATTCAAAGATTTAAAGAAAGGCGAAAGGAAAAAGATTCTAGAAAAGGGGATGGAAGAATACTATCGTGAAAGAGTCAAACAGGCGTTGGGAATTACAGAATAATCAGAGGTGACAATATTAGGTACAATATGAATACCTGTCCGCAATTCACGCAAAATAACCTTCTAAGTTTTGTTCCCTCAACTAGGTACCAGGGGAGCAAGAGAAAAATTCTACCTTGGATATATAAGAACCTCAAGGGCCTTGAATTTCAGACAGTCCTCGATGGATTCGGAGGCACAGGTAGCGTCAGCTATCTTTTTAAGCTAATGGGCAAAAAAGTCACATATAATGATGTGCTCAAATCGAATTATCAGACAGGTGTTGCGCTAATAAGGAATAGCAACGTGGTATTGGACGCTTCTGACCTTGAGTTTCTCCTCAAGGTAAACGGTTTTGAGTATCCTTCATTTATCCAAGATACCTTCAAAGACATCTACTATCTTGACCATGAAAATGAGTGGCTGGATACAGTCGTTTTCAATATACAAAAACTTTCTGAGAAATACGGCGGGAAATTACTTAGAACAAAGCAGGCCCTCGCATACCATGTTCTGTTCCAGGCCTGTTTGTGTAAGCGACCGTTTAATCTTTTCCACAGGAAAAACCTATACCTGAGAACCGCTAAAGTTAAAAGGTCTTTTCACAACAAGGGGACTTGGGATAGGGGGTTTGAGGAGCTATTTCTCCGTTTCCATAAAGAAACGACGGGAAGGATTTTCAGTAATGGTTGCAGGAATAAAGCAATCTGTAAAGATGTCATAAAAATGAAAGAAAATGATTTTGATCTTGTTTATCTAGATCCACCGTATGCGAAATCGGATAACGGCACTGGAAAAGACTATTTCAGGTTGTATCACTTCGTTGAGGGGTTAATTGATTATCATAATTGGGAAAGGAAGATTGACTGGGAAACAATAAATCGAAGGCTGAAAAAGAAGAAGACAGAATGGGATAATAATTCCATTGAGCATAGCTTTGATACTGTTTTCAGGAAATTCAAAGATTCTATCATCATCATTTCGTACGGAAGTCCTGGTACTCCTTCAATAAAGAGAATCAAAGAACTCCTAGGCCAATATAAATCAGATATCAGGGTAAAGAAGAAGGAGTACAAATATAGCCTGAAAAACAATAATGGGAAAAGGCTTTATGAGGTACTAATAATAGCTCAGTAGTCGAGAAAGAAGAAGTATTGCACCCTAAACTTGTTTGTCAATATGGCATCCTGAACTTTCCTCACTCACACCTTGTCATAAAGGGGTCACATCTTAATTATTAATTATTTTCCCCTTTAATCATTCTATTGGTTCTTTTTCTTTCTTAATAAAATTTGGGGAGTTCAGTTCACATCTTGAATTGTAAATGGGGTACGTCCTTAAGTAATTCAGCATCTAATCTATTATTTGAATAGCCTTTTCGTTCACGATTCTCTATTTACCGAGTTATTTAATTACCTAAGGATGTCCCCTAGTTTCTCCTAATGATAGCGGAAAACAGGTTTGAATTAAGAAAGAAAATTTATGAACTATGGTTGGAAAGACATAAAGAGTACAAAAATCACAACCTGAGGTGATAAATCGAATGGGTCCAGACACGAAACACCTGGAGCTCGATAAAGCTCATAGATTAATAGAAGATCTGTGTAGTGAGAACCTTGAGTGGTGCCGCCAGGAAAAGTCGCAGGATTCATTGAGGATTATCAGGGAAAATATTTTCGACGAGAAAACACATTTCATTCTCGAATTGGTTCAAAATGCTGATGATTGCTACTCTGATAAAGTTGTCTTCGATCTCTTTGATGACAGATTGATAGTGGGAAATACCGGCACTCCTTTTGATGAAAAGAATGTTGAAGCACTTAGCAACATAGGGCGTAGCACTAAAGGCGAAGATCATATAGGCTTTTTTGGTATAGGATTTAAGTCCGTTTTTCAGGTGTCTGATGCACCAGAGATTCACTCAGGGCCATACCATTTTCGTTACGATGACCAGAATTTGATTGTTCCTGAATGGATAGAAAGCCCAAAATGGAGACCATCTTCAGGTGCCATCTTTGTCCTTCCTTTCAAACACGGTAAGCAAATATTTAAGGTGATTGAAAAACAGCTTAGCAAATTTGATGGAAGCGTTTTACTCTTTCTTAAGCACCTCAAAAAAATCCATGTAAAAAAGGTCACTTTCAAAATCGAGCCATTTGGAGATTCTAAAAATGATTTCTGCCTTTACAGAAACGAAAAACAAACCTCTCACTGGAAAAAATATTCAGATATTTTTCCAATACCACAAACAAAGCAAAGAACTCTCCAAATAGATAGAGGGCGAAGGTGGTCAAAGAAGAAACGAGAGGAAATTGCCATCTCATTCAAGGTCGACAAAAGAGGGTCTGCCTTACTGGATAGAAAAGGGCGGCTGTACGCCTTTTTTCCAACAGAAATCACAACAGGCCTTTCCTTTAATCTTCAAGCAGACTTCTTAGTACCGCTTACTCGAACAACATTACAGAACCCTTCCGGTGAATGGAACCAATGGATATTTAAGAATGCCCATCGCCCTGTCGCCAAGCTCATTAAGGACTTCAAGAAAACGCCCAACCTCAAGACAGCCTTCTACCAACTACTCCCTAAGGAAGAGGATTTAAACTATGATTACCTAGAACCAGTGAAGAAAGGGATAGACAACTATATCCTCAGGAATCCTAGCGTGTATACTGCTTCTGGGAAATGGGTGAAACCCTCGGATGCCCTTATACCAGATAAGGGGATTCCTTCTCTGATTGAATCTAAATACCTCAAGAAATTTTTTGACAGCCAGAAACACTATGTTTCAGAAGAGATAGATGCACAAGGGCTGGCATACCTGAAAGAACACGTGGAACAATTGACTTATGACGACCTTTTCGACCAGGTTCTTACAAATGCTGAATGGCTGAAAAATAGACCGCTAAAGTGGTTTATCAGGCTATATGCTCTTTTGTGGGACTGGGCTCATTCAAAAGGATATTATGACACGTGGCACTGGAATCGAGATCTTAACCGAATCAAGGAAGCCCGGATTTTTTGGTCAGAATCAAAGAAGCTTATGGCTGTTAAAGGCAAAAAACGCTACCTTTACCGGCTTGAACAGCCGCAGGCTGGTTTTGCATCCCTGTTTAGAAGTGAATACGAATTATTTAACCAGAAGCTCTACTCAAGAATACTCTCAGATGTCACCAAAAAGCCGGAAGAAAAGGAAGCAAGAGAAAAAGCTTTACAGCTGATAAGAGAAGTGATCCCCACCCTATCAGTTGAAAAGATACTAACGGACATCATAAAACCTGCTTTCCGTAATTGGGAAAAACACACAGACGCTAAGTTACTCAGATACACAGATTTTGTCAGGCGATTCGTAGAAAACGTAAAAACTGATATGATTCTCCTTCGGAAAGAAGGAAAAGAAAAAATTTACCTAAAACCCAGCAAAATGTTCATACTGCCAGAGTACGGTGCTGATGCAACCCCGAGGAA
Source organism: Pseudomonadota bacterium (assembly GCA_030603345.1). Taxonomy (GTDB): domain Bacteria; phylum Desulfobacterota; class DSM-4660; order Desulfatiglandales; family B25-G16; genus JADFWK01. The sequence goes on along the minus strand of JAUVXZ010000029.1, from coordinate 4,782 downwards.
GTTATTTAAAGAAAATGATGTTCCATTCGTGTCAAAGCATTACATCCAGAAGCAACTTAAAAGAAGCAGTGAAAGGAGCAGAGACCAGATAGCTTCCTGGAAGAGGTTCTTTCAAAATCTGGACGTGAATGAGCGACCAATCGTTGTGTTCACAGACGAATCTTCAGACTATGATATAGTTGCAGAAGAATTAAAAAAACATTATCCCAAGAATCGCGTTCAATCCTCGAATTACCCTTATAAAAAGAGGGATTTCAATTTCATGCGAGCCTTTGCCAAAATCATAGATTCACTGCAAGACGAAAGAACACCGAACCGTATTGAAAAAGCAAAACTCATAGTTCAAGTGATAAACAACAATTGGGGTAGTTACAAGAAGTTCTTGAAATCCTATTACATATATCATGTCAAAGGGGCGAGCGGGTCGAGTAAGGCAGAACTTGGTCCCTCCCTATTAGCTCTCACTGTCAAAGAGAAAGCCTGGGTACCTACCCTGCCAGGGAAACTGGCTAAACCTTCCCACGTGTTCCTCAACCTTCAAACAATCAAAGAAGCTATGGGTGGCCAGGTGGAATACGCCGATGGAACCATCGACGATCCCTCCCTTATAAAGTTTGCAGGGTTCAATGACAAGCCATCTATTAAATCAGCGCTCAATCATCTTCGCGGGCTAATAGACAGAAAGGTAGATGACTATGATTCTTTCCGGCGTTCCTATGTCTTTTTCAGAGACTTCCTTCAAGACCGCAAATCGTCTGCCAAAGAAAGAGATATGGTAATTAAGGCATTTAGGTCTGAGCCACTCATTTTCTTGCCAAGTCACAAGACGCAACCATACAGGAAGTACACAGAAGTAGTCTGGTCAGGACCATCTTTCCTGAGCGATTTTAAACCGAATCTGGAACGATACTTTGACCTGGAACCATTTTTTGCAGACAAGATAGGTGTCACTCCCGAGCCTACAACCAATGATTATGTAAATTTTTTGGTTTACCTTTCAAATAAAGAGAAGCTGAGTTATTCAGAACAAGAAGCCATGCTAAGCGCTTATGGAAAGCTTGATGATGCTCTTGCAGATGAAGCCAAAGAGAAAGCTGATGCAAAACAAAGAACGAAAAAACAGAAAAAAATGTGGCAAGATCTTCGGAAAAAAGGAAAAATTTGGTGTCATGACAAGACATGGGCTTCCTTCTCAGACGAGCTATATTACAATGACAACGACCACATCTATACCATCTTCAAGAATATACTAAAGATTATATATCTTGATCCTCGAAAACGGTCGAAACACCCTATCCACTTCTTAAAAGAACTTGGCATTAAAGGATTGAAACAAACAGCCCGGGAAATAGCACCTGAAATAGAGGAAGAAGTTATCAGGGAAGCTAGCGAAGACCAGACTGAAAAAATCAGGTCTATCATCCCTTACCTGTGTGGCTTCATTAACCAGAACGATCCAGAGCTGTTTAAAAGGCTTCGGCAAACCGGCAGCTTCTCACGACTTGTGTCCCTCAATATAAGAATAGTGGGAGACATAAGAACCTACTATCAATTAAACGGAACCCAACAAACAAATCCAGACAAGAAAAGGGCATTTTACAACCCGTCCAACAACACACTGTACCTTGCCGGAGGGCTTAGCGATTGCGAGGATGATATTGGTATGACTTTCTCTGATATCTTTGGTGAGGTGCCAGGCATCGTAGACTTCATTTCGCGGTTGATTAGCCTTGATGAAATCGAGCGCCAAAACGTGATTAAACGGAGGAAGATGGAATGGATTGATGTCGATGCTGACGCGCAGGGGGGCAATACAAGCCAAAATGAACAGCAAAGTGAACATGAGGAGGATGATGGTAAGAAAGACAAGCCTAGCAAACCTCCAAAAAGAAGACATCCAAAACCGCGTGAGAAAACAACATTTGACGTGGAGGCGTATCTCAGGGAAATAGATTCACTTCTGGAATCGGTTTCAGCCACGCACGTCGATGAGAAAGACCTTCAGGAGATAACTGGGGTTGGTAGACTAGGGGGCGGAGGTGGAGGAGGTGGTGGCTTGTGGCGAGGCTTGACAGAAGAACAAAGGAAACAAATAGGGACTGCTGCTGAAAAAATTGTCTATAAAAAAGAGAAGATTAGGCTGAAAAAGCTTTTCGAAAACGGCGTGTTTTCACACGACTTGTCTGAGAATATTGACTATGTTGCCGAAAGAGACGACACCGCCGGTTACGACATCCAATCATGGAATGAAGATGAAGAGAAAATATACATAGAGGTAAAAGGGACACCAGATACCGATTCAATGGAATTCCTTATATCACGTGAAGAGTTCAAAAAAGCTGAGGAGAAAGGAGATAGTTACTTAATCTATCGTGTTCTTAATGTGAAAAAGGGTAAGAAACCGTCTATAGTTATTCTCCAAAACCCATTTAAACTTTGGAGGAAAAACAAGATCAGCATGGTATCCAAAAAACTCCTCATGATTGTAGAACTGAAATAATCTGTGATAATTGATATTTCATCTGACAAACGTGAGATGGGAGTTTTGATTTTAGGAACCAGTCAATTCGATCGTTAGTCTCAAGAAAAGTGGGGTAGGGGATATCCTATATTTGAAACAATAGTAAAGGGGGACGCTCTTAAATTGTTTAATAAAAAACTATAGGTCAGGGATTGTGTGTGAAAAGGGGGACGTCCGCAAATAAGTAAATAACGAATCGATGACGGTCAGATCTACATTCCTAACAACCCTAGATGGGCAAGATTTCCTGAAAACAAAATAGGCCCAAAAATGTGAAGGATTATGTAGGCGTCACAGACAATGATTGGTTTGCAAGGCATGCTGTTCAGGTTACAGCATAGGTGTATGTGGTCAAGTTTGATGCCCTCGTAAAAAGTCAGGCATCCCTCACGCAGTAATTATGGGCATATGCCCGTAGCTAGGGAGAAATAGGATAAAAAATTTTCTCACTTGGCTCAAGGCAATTAGAAAATGCTCTTTGACAACAAAAATGGCAGGGATTTGACCGGATAGACTGCTCTCAGGCGCTGTATTATCACAGCTGAGCGCCCTTCGGACGGCAGTTGCTCTAAAAATGTTCACTCCGACCGCTTTTAGGGTGGCACAGAACCGTACGGCCTTAAAACCCCTGACTCTTAAATGTTTAACTCCGGTTTTTCTGTCGTACTCCGACATGGTAGCTTCAGAGCCTGCACGCCATCTATAGCGGTCTTTAAACTCTTCGGTTTGCTCATAGGCTCTTCGTTTTGCCAATCGCATCTCTTTATCCGTGTAACGGAGATAATGATATTTTTTGCCTTGCTTTACCGGGCAGGATTCCTGTAGGAGGCAATTGCTGCAATGGTGGGAATCAAATGCTACAGTGTGCCGGGTTTTCTTCTTCTTTGTCCTCACGGGTACATGACCCTGAGGACAGGAAACAACGTCACCTTTTTCACTCACTTCAAAATCCGAAAGGCTAATGGTGTCTTCTTTTTGACAGCCCATTACAGGAGCAATAACCTCTATACCCTTCTGCGCAGCCTCCTGGCAGTTTTCATCACTGCCATAAAGTGAATCGGCAAGGAGCTCTTCAGGTGCAAGGCCACGTTCCTTGCTAGATTCAATGGCCGGAATCAGAGCATTGGCATCGCTTTCATGAGCAGGTTCCACTTCAACGTGGGTGATCAAATTCAGGCTCTCCTCTTTGGCCTCTTCATCCTTACAGTAGGTCTCCATCACCTGTACCTGATAACCCTGTCCCTTGTGACCACTGTATGTTGCATCAGGATCTGAAGGGTTCTGAAGTGAGTCAGAAGGAATGTCTTTAGGCCTTTTCACTTCAACCGGATTCTTATTATCTGACAGATTGACATTGCATTGTTCTTTCAAAACCCGCTCAACTAGTTTGTAACTATGCATAGCCTTGATGTCGGGATGATCTTTGAACTGTTCGACCAGATCAAAAAGATCAGCACTGACTGAGGCAAGGGTTTTGGCCGATTCTGAAGGCTTTACCATGGAGAAGCATTCCAGGGATTTTTCAGAAAGATATCTATCAATGATACCTTTATCTACGGTATCAAATTGGTCTTTGTGGCTTCGCTTTAGGTTGACCAGAAACTTGTTGATGGATGAGGTAAAGATACCGATTCTACCCAAGCGCCGCATATTTGATTTAATGTGAACCGAATCTATCCTTTGATTGTCGGTGGTGACCTTGAACAGCTTTGATAGCTTATCAGTAATATGGTCAAATAAAACTGTATCCAGAGCATTATCAACAACAATATTGCGCATATTCCATAAGGTTTTAAGACACATATATTTGGCTGAATCCGACTCCTCGGTGATATTCAGCGCATAATGCCACTGGATGTTAAAAGATAATTGGTTGACTGTTTCTTCATCAGTCAGGTCGTGTGTTTGCTGAAGAAGTAGAGCACCAAGCGACGTGTACAGTTCTTTTGTAGGCCGGCCAAAACCATTAGTAAAGAACGGGGCCACTTCGCCAACTGGAAGTTCACACAGGAGTTCTTTTTGAAATAACCCCGCCCAGGACTGATCCAGTAGTTCTCTGCGTTTTGGGCTTAAAAAACTCCAAGGATCAAAAAGATCATTCTGCTTTTGGTTTTTAATTCGAATCATGCCTTTCACCTGCAGTTTGGTTGATTATGTGACCTACTTATACCAAAATGTTAAGCAAAAGACAAGCAAAAATGACATCTATTTTGAATTATATCAATAAGTTAAATCGATTTGACTTTTTACGAAATCATCAA
>JAUVXZ010000243.1 GCA_030603345.1 Pseudomonadota bacterium | reverse complement strand
CCGGCATCAACAGAATCATGGGGAATTTTTAGAAGATAGACAATCTCATCTCTTATGAGAAGATGACCATTAAATACCTTGCCGACAATATCCGTAACCTTTGAATCTACCTGCATGTTATATACCCTGCTTTATGAAATTGATTACACAGTGTCGCCTAACTATTAATAACCGACTCTGTTTCATTTATTCCTCCAAAAATGGGAGATATGGAATACCAAGTCTGAAAAGGACAAGGTATCCCAGGTGACATCTTGGGAGTCGGACCAGCCTATATTACCTGAGAAGCAGGGTAATGCCTGTGGAGGGAAGGACCTGGCAGAGATACAAGAAGGCTCTAGGAAACGTTACATTCCCCAGCCGGAATGACATTCATAACAGTTAGGCTGTGACGCATCATGAGCCTTCTGGTAATTGCTTTCCCCCTTAGCTCACCACTGTCCGAATGGCCGTCTATGAATCAATCCTCTTCTTCCTCTGGAAATTCATCTGTCTCTAAATCATAGCCCCACCTTACCATTATCATAACAGATCTTTGAATCTTTGGAGCAGGCTCATCATGCTCAGCACTCTCGGCCATAAAGTCAGCATGGGATTTAAACCATTTACAGGTACGTTCTTTCTTAACTTGAAGCGCATCAAAGTTATACTGGTCAGGATACTCTTTCCCTCTTCCAATAGATAAGCAATGATGACCTAAAATCTCCTGGGAAAGGTAATGTTCAGTTTGAACGAGATAGATACAATCGATACACTTTACCTTCGATGAGTCAGTAATTTTTTCTTCTTTCTCAGCGCTCATTCACAATCTCCTATCTTATTGCTTTAATGTTAAAATAAACCCTGCCCCATGGGATGGAATCCCACAGAGCAGGGTTTCTCAGCGGTTTAAAGCACAAGAATGCTCCTACTTCTGCATCACTGAAGAACTTAGCCCTTGCGCTTCAACACTCCCTTCACAGCACTGATGACCTTGTCCTTGTTGGGTATAACATGCTTCTCCAAGGGTGGGCTCTGGGCGATCGAAGCATCTAGGGATGTTACCCGCGCCATAGGTATGAACGCATCCAATGCCTCAGCCACAGTCATGGCAAACTCTCCCGTAGTCCCGAATGTCCTGCATGCATGATCGACGGCAACCAGCGCTCCCGTCTTAGAAACCGATTTTATCAGAGACTTTCTGTCAAACGGGATCAGGGTTCTGGGATCCCAAACTTCCGCATCGATGCCTTCTTTCGCCAGGTCTTCGGCAGCCTCAAGCGCCAGTTGGAGTATCCATGCTCCAACTGCGGCAATAGTCACATCACTACCCTCGCGCTTTATGTCCGCCTTGCCAAAAGGGATCGTGTAGTCACGTTCCGGCACAGACCCTTCTATTTTGTTTCCCGCCTTCTCCGATAACATCACTACCGGATCCTTGGCTTCGCGTAGGGCGGTTCTCCAAAGCCCTATCGCATCAGCCGCAGTGGCAGGAGTGGCTACCAGAATACCGGGCGCATTGGCGAGCCAGTTATGGAAACAGCTGGAGTGGTGCACAGCTGCAGCGCCTATCCTCCCGTAGTCCATCTTGAACACGACCGGGCAATCAGCCTGATATGCCAATTTGAAGCGTATATTGGCTGCCTGAACGACGATTTGTCCCCAACCGTCCATAGCTCCGTCGCTCAGCCAGAGATCGGCGATGGGCCGCATTCCGGCCAAGGCAGCTCCGATCCCGGCTCCGGCTATTTGTGTCTCGCAGATCCCGGTGCAAGCTATGCGTTCCCGACCAAATTCTTCAATCCAAGCTCTCTCGTTCCCGCCTCCGTGAAGCCAGCCGAATATGAAAATACTTGGGTCACGCCGCATTTCCTCCTCAATTGCGCGGTTTATAGCTTCGTTAACACTCATTATCTTAGCCATCAATATACCTCCTTACCTTAAGTTCTTAAGTCCAGAAGACTTTCTCGTAGTACTTGAAGTCCTCTTTCGGATTCGGCCACGGGCTCTCTACGGCGAACTCTATCGCATCTTCAAGTTCGATAGCCACTTGCTTTTGCACCCGTACCAGCTCTTCTTCCGTGAGCAATCCCTCCGTAGCTATCTTCTCAAACCTCTTGACGGGATCCCGTCTGAGCCAGTACTCCAACTCGGCCCGGTCATTAAAGGGCCATTGAGTAATTTCGTGCTCCTTTGGGCCGCTATGCTGCCATCGTCGATAGGTTAAGCACTCGAGCATTGAAGGACCTTTGCCCTCTCGAGCCCGGTCTATGCAATACTTGGCACCTTTGTAGACAGTAAACAAATCATTACCGTCTACGGTTATGCCGGGAATGGCAAAGCCCGCCGCTCTTACCGAGAGATCCTTTTGCGCCCTTGTTAGCGCTTGCACCCATCGAGCTGGAATCCTAACCTCCCATTGATTGTTGTTAATGACAAAAACTACCGGCAGATTCTGTATCGCCGCCAGATTGAGTGATGCATTAAAGCCACTCGTGTTCATGGCCCCGTCACCACACGTAGAAATCGCCACCTTGTTGTTACCCTGAAGCTTGGCGGCCCAAGCGGCTCCTACCGCCTGCGGGACTCCTGCGCCGACAATGCCGCTCATTCCCAGTATCCCCATCGCCGGTTCCGCTATATGCAGAGAACCTCCGTGGCCTTTGTTACTGCCGCCCACTTTCCCAAAGAGCTCGGCCATCCAGCGCCTCATATCCAGCCCCATGGCTAGCGGATACCCGTGCGAGCGATGGCTGCCTGTGAGATAGTCACCCTTTTCCATAGCCATAGCCACTCCCACACAAGTCGCCTCTTCACCCGCCGAGGTGTGGCCGGTGCCCCTGGGCAGGAATCGTTTCAGTTGGTCCCCTGTCAGAAAAATCTCCCTAAGCTTGAGCTCGCCTTGCCGGATGCGCTGCATCCTAAGATAAGCTTCCAACAACTTTTCCTTGGGCAGAGCACTGTAAGCTGGGATAGGCTGTGCCAGAGCCTTTGATTTCAATCCCGAAACACCGAGGACCGCAGCAGCAGCAGCAACACCACCTACGCCTTTGAGAAAGCTTCTACGCGAAATTCCCCCTCCGTTGTTTCTCTCTTTCTCAACACTCTTGGTAATAGTTTCCCGATCCATAATTTACCCTCCTTATTTTAGCTCTCTGTGATGAGGGAAACATCTAATATCCCCACCACAACTTCTTTGTCTTTTTTATCTTATACTTATCACCTCCTCATCCGTTATTTTAAAACAAAAAAAAGACCAACCCTCACACTTCCGAGAATTGGTCTAATCATGGCTTCATTGAAACTGACCTGAGTCAATGCCTCACCCCAGCTTCTTAGAATTTGCACTTATCTCAGTATTTCCCTCCGCTGGCATTACCCAGATCAGGTTCAAAGGGTGTCATCTCAGCCCGCTTTTGAGAAAGCCGAGCACCCCCAACAACCTATTGGCATTATAGCACAAAAAAATAAAATGTCAAACCGGCGAATTAAATCACCTGTTTATGTACGCTAACCTTCCTGCACCAAGTTCTAGTATTAGAATACATACTAATGATTTTTTTGTCAAGTATCGCGCCAAGTCTGTCAATGCAAAGTAATTATGTCACCCTTTCTGCAGACTAAGCCACCAGTATAGGGTTAACAAACAATGCTTCACTCATAATGTTTCATACTTCTCCAGTATGGTTTTAAATTTTCTTTCACCTTTTTTATTAAATCTTTTGTTTCAGTGAGCATTTCATCACTTTTAACTTCTGGTTCTGGCTCTTCAAGTTGGATTTCAACCCCACTCAAACTGGTTATTAAAGAAAGCCATACTTTTGATAAAATATCCGGTTTGTAACCAGAGCAAATTAAATCAAGAGATTTATTGCCGCAAAGCTTAGATATTTCCCTCACCTTTTCCCCTATCATCCTAAAACCCCCCAAGGTTAATCCCAGCTCAGTTATCTCATCCCTGGCATGCGGATCAGAACCACCGTATCTTATAACGATTTCTGGCCTGTATTCTTCTGCCAGAGGAAGAATTATTTCATCAAAAATCACCTCGTATGATTTATTACCTGTTCCAGCAGCCAAAGGCAGGTTTACCGTAAAACCCTTACCCCTACCCTCTCCAATTTCGTGAGCAAAACCAGTCCCTGGATAAATTCCCCTTTGATGAAGATCGATAAATAGAACCTTGGGGTCAGAATAAAAAGCCTCGCATGTTCCATTTCCTGCATGAGCATCGGTATCCAGAATCAGAATTCTCTTTAGATCATATTTCTTCATAGCATATCTGGCGGCTATAACAACGTCATTGTACACACAAAAACCTTCTCCATAGCTGGATTTGGCATGATGGAGGCCTCCCCCAATATTTACCGCCTTCTCACTTCTTTTTCTCTGGACAAAATCGAGAGCAAGAAGGGAATTCTTAACTACTGTTCTTGCTCCCTTTTCTATACCTTTGGGAAATTCTCTCGATATTGGATTTACATTATCTTGAGAGATGAACCGGTACAAATTAGGTATTGTTATACCAGAAGAGGCGGCTTTCATAGCTTGGATATAATCTTTTGTGTGCCAGAACTCTAGCTCTTCATCAGAAGCAAGCTCATTATTTTTTACTAATTCAAAATGTTTGTTCTTACCGAGTTTTTCTTTATACAATTTCAGGAAAGAGACAAATCTATTACTTCTGAATGGATGTCCTGGTCCAAAATCATAATTTTTTAAGTCATCGCTATATAGTATTGTTGTTTTCATTTTGAATTTCATATTTCTACTTGCATTAAATCTTGTGCCACTATGATCTTGCCTGAAAAATTTTCTGAGCATTGCTTTTTAACTTTTTCTAAATCTAAATCTAAGTGTGTTAAGACCAATTTTTT
>JAUVXZ010000251.1 GCA_030603345.1 Pseudomonadota bacterium | reverse complement strand
TATTCTGCAGCACATAAAACGGAAATATAATCTTTTGATTGGTCTTCAAACAGCAGAGCTTATCAAAATCACTGTTGGTAATGCGTACCCAACAGATGAACCGGAGTGTATAGAGGTTAAGGGCAGGGATCTTGTTACCGGTATACCAAAGATACTTACCATAGATTCGGAGGAGGTTAGAAAGGCGATATATGAAAAGGTAGAAACCATTGTTGAAACAGTGAGAATTGCTTTGGAGCAGACCCCACCGGAACTATCTGCTGATGTGGTAGACAAAGGTATTGTGTTAACGGGAGGAGGGGCCCTGTTGAAAAATCTCGATGTCCTGCTGCGCGAGGAGACGCGCTTGCCAATAACCATTACAGACGATCCGATTACCACGGTGGCTTTAGGGGCTGGAAAGGTATTAGATAATCTGTCACTCTTAAAAGAGATTACGGTAACGTAATCGAAAGATCTAGGCGTACATTCATTGACCATTTTTTTTGAGCACAAACCAAAATGGGTCTATTATATCTTTATTCTATTATCCCTCATCTTGCTCTCTCTCAGTATTGGCAAGGGGCAAGCATGGAATCCGGCAGAGAAGATCGCGGTCCAGATAACTGCCCCGTTTCAGAAATTCTTTACGGGAACGATAACTATGGCAAGGGATATCTGGAGCAGTTATTTTTCCTTGGTCGAAACCCACCAAGAGAATGATCTTCTAAGAAAGCGGATAGACCTTCTCACGCTTGAAAATAGCAAATACCAAGAATTATTGTTGGCCAATCGGCGCCTGCACACACTCCTCAACTTTCAACAGAACACCGATGAACCGCTGTTACCCGCACGGGTGATCGGGTGGGATTCGAGCGGCTTGTTTAAATCTATAACCATAGACAAGGGGGAACATAATGGTCTAACCGTCAATATGCCGGTGGTTAATGCGGAAGGAGTTGTCGGGAGAGTAGTTTCTGTCTGCCCTGATTATTCTCAGGTATTGTTGGTTACAGACCAAAATAGTGCTGTTGATGGGTTGGTTCAGAGATCACGAGGGAGAGGCACGTTACGAGGAAGAGGGTCGAGCGGATGTTATTTTGATTATGTAATAAAAACGTGTGAGATCGAAGCTGGCGACACTATTGTAACCTCTGGAATGGGGGGCGTCTTCCCTAAAGGGCTTTATCTGGGGACGGTTACGAAGATCAGGGATGTCCGTAGCAAACTTTTCAAGGATGTTCGGGTAGTCCCAGCCGTAGATTTCTCCGAACTGGAAGAGGTTCTCATAGTTTTTCGATCAGGCTCTGCTCCCCTTAAGAAGCCCTGAGATTCAACAAAAACCTACTATTATGTCAAGATATTGGAGTGGAGACTAGGCACTATTTAAAGCTCTGGAGAGGAAGGCATGTATTTTTCTATTCTCTTATCTGGTTAGCATGTGGTGTTTTTGTCCTTCTCCGGGGAACCATTACCCATCTTGTCGGGATTGAATGGCTTGATATCGATTTCATTCCTGTCTTTTTGATATATCTCATTGCCAAGGATCAAGGCCTTAAGGCCATTTGTCTTGCCTTTCTTATGGGGCTGTTGGCAGACATATCTTCTTCATGTCCGCTGGGTTTGTTTGCTTTCACCTATTCTGCTATTATCCTCGGAATGAATAACTGCCGACAGTTTTTGGACTTTGCCAACATCAAAACGGCAATTTTATTGGTGGCCGCTTTTCTCGTGGCCAAGTGGTGCCTCGTTCTGGTTGCAATGAGCGTTTTTCCTTTGGGGCAATCACTTCCTTCGATTCGCTTTATGTCGGTGGCTGTTTCTGTGCTCATAACGAGTCTCATTACGCCATTAATATTTTATGTTCTAGACCTGGCACGAGGAAGAGAAGATCGAGATTATGCCTAGAAAGCTCGCTTTGTATTATTATTGTGATTATTGCTTTAGCTCCTTTTTACCAATCCTTACCCTGAAGAGGGCGGGGTTTTTCGGAAGTGACTGGTGGGAGGGTGCTGTCTTTTCGGTACTTATCAGTGGGGGAAGCCGCAGGTCCCCTGCTCCAAAGGAGCGGGGGACAATGCGGAGGGGGCAAGAATCCCCCGCTAGTAAGTAGCTGAAAAGACCAACCCGGGAGCCTCGGAACTGACGAAAAGCCCCGCCCTCTTGGTGAAAATTGAGCTTATACAAAGCTTTCAGCATATACAAGGAGCTAAAGCAATAATCAGTCTCTCCTGGTAAGAGAATACACAAAGGCGAGTAATTCTGCGACGACAACGTAGAGGCGTGGAGGGATTTCTCGATTGATATCCAGTTGGGATAAAAGCTCTATCAGATCAGGGTCATCTTGGATGTATATATTATGTTCCCTGGCAATCTGGATGATCTTCTCAGCCACTTTCCCCTTGCCTTTGGCTATTACCTGGGGTGCATTATCTACTTTTGGCTGATACTTGAGGGCGACTGCCTTCTTTTGTTTGTTTCTCGTTTTCATGCTAACTATTCAGCCACTAAGGCACAAAGCCCGCCCTGGCGCAACTGCCTGAATATCATATGGGCGCTGAATTATTTATCAGATGAAGTCTATATATAAATTCATTGCAAGCCAGGTCTGGGCCAGGGACCCAAAGAAAAGATGAACAGAAATTGAATAACGGAGTTTTCTCAGGCAATCAGGTTCAGCGTATAGCCTTCATCCGGAATAATCTCTTGGATGAGTGATTCGTTAACGATCACCGCATCCCTGAGATGGCACTCCATGGATAGGACGGAAAAACCCCTTTCTTCCAATCTACTGACAAGGAGCGGTACAGCTTTTTCAATACGTTCCTTGGTTTCCTTTTTGGTTAGCAAAAACCTTCCTTCTATCGCTTGCCCCTGAATGGCAAGATCCGCCCTCAGGGGTCCAAGCACGGATAAGTCTAACAAAAAGGTAATCCTTGAGAGATCTTTACGAGCCTTTTTCTTTCGATGTTCATCCCATTCCTTTTGAGGGAGCTGGATCAGCAACTGGCCAACGGTAAACAGACCATCAGGAAGCTGAATCGGGACCGGGAGAAAAATTTTCCCTTCCTGCTCCAGTCCAAGGTGGTTAAGGATTTGGATGTGGGTAAGGGTCGATACCAATCTCTTCAGGAGGGCTGCACTCTCTCCTTTAAGGCCAAGGAATTTTGATGCCAGGCCTTTTAGATCCCCATCTATGAGCTTAGCAAGATTATCTCTTCCAATCGTTTTATTATGTAATGCCTCTCTGAGCTTTGCCTCCCAACTCATACCTGATTTATCAATGAGGAGCCTGAGAAGGTCTGGCCCTGATTTTGAGAATAGTCCACGCGACAAATCATCCATCAATTCCTTAAATCTGGACAGAGCCTCTCTTGAAAGCCCGTAATGAACTATATTCTCAGATGTAGATTTCCATAGATTCTCCTTTACTGCAGACAGTATCAGAGCAATACTGACGATATCTAAATCCGCAGGCTTTGTTCCGAGGAGCTTGAAAGTTAGAACAGGCACTGTTTCTTGGACTTTTAATGACAAGAGCCTCCCTTCGGTCAAGGGAACAGCGGTTCTGGCCATTACTCTTCTTCCTTTGATGAACAACAAGGCCTTGCTTAGAGAGAATGATTTGAGTACCATTCCCTCAACAATTTCATTTTTGGATAGTGTGAGAAAGGATTCAAGATGTGCTTCTTTTTGAAGAGATATCTTGGATGGTGAAGAGGATGGAGAACTGACTTCTATCAAGATAGACCTTCTTCTTTACCTATCTGTGAAAGTTTTTGCTTTAGATCCAAGACGAGTTTCACCTCTTCCTTGGGAATTGAAAGTCTTTTCGCTATTTCTTCTAGATCACACCCTTCACCTGCCAAGGCGATAATCTGTCTCTCTTGGCTATTAAGAGAAAGGGGGTCGCATTCGGCATCTGCGGCCTGTTGAGCGTGTGACGAGAGTAATGCATCCGCCCTTTGCAACAACCCGCTCAAACTGCCTATCCTCTTGTCCAATTGTTCATTAAGTCGTTTGATAAGATGATGTTTTTCCTCCAGTTGCACCTTAAATTGTTGTGCTATTTTGTCTGCGTCAGTGAAGAGCGATTCAAGTATTCTGACTGTCTTATCAAATGATTTACCTTTTTTGGGATAGCGTAATCTTCTAACCACAAATATGAAAACAACGATAATGATAATATCAATCCCAATTTGAGCAAACATCAGGAGTTGAAGCTCAGTAGTAGTTGACATTGCTAGACCCTGATATCTATCAGGTTTCCCTCAGATAGATTTGATGCCTCTTCTGACTGTTCCTTCTTTGAGCCTTTTTCATCTTGTCCGGAGCCTTTCTTCTTCTTTTTCTCTTCGTCCTCTTCAATCCCTATCTTCTTGGCAGTTTCAAATTCCTGGACCTTTACCATATCCTCTCTTTTCTTCTCCTCTGTTTGCTGGGCAACAAATTGTTGATTCAACTCCAGATTCTGCTTTCTGACATTGTGCACCTCTTTCACAGCATTTCCCTGCCCCAGGACGATATTCATGTCTGTTGTGCTTGCCATTTCTTCTCCTACCTGGCAAATGAGCAGTATTGGTTGTTAGTTGTCAGCTTTTAGTCGAAAGAAACAAGTAAATCGACCACACATGAACAAAACCAGGGTATTCGCTCTGTTCCATCTCAGTGTTCAAAAATGCCATTTACCTCTGGCAACGGGCTGCTCACAGAGCCCGAAAATCAAACAGCCAGAAATTTTGTTACATATACTTTATGAACCTCCCCGGTAGACAAGGCACTATTT
>JAUVXZ010000205.1 GCA_030603345.1 Pseudomonadota bacterium | reverse complement strand
TTCCTGCTTGGCTGCCTCGCCTGTGACATCATCATCGGTTATTGCAAAACCAGCTCGATTCACTCCCATATCTGTCGGTGATCTGTAAAATGATTCGCCACCGGTTATTTTTTCTAATATTCTTTTGAGAACAGGGAATATTTCGACATCACGGTTATAGTTTACCGCTGTCTGATTATATGATTCCAGGTGAAAAGGATCGATGAGGTTAAAATCTTTGATATCAGCGGTTGCTGCCTCATATGCTATATTGACTGGATGTTTAAGCGATAAATTCCAGATAGGAAAGGTCTCAAATTTAGCATATCCGGACCTAATCCCTTTCCTGTAGTCATGATATAATTGAGAAAGACAGGTGGCTAACTTCCCGCTGCCGGGACCGGGACCTGTAACAATGACCAGAGGGTTTTCCGTTTCAATATACTCATTTGCTCCGTAACCCTCCTCGCTGACTATCAGGTCTACATCTGTGGGATACCCTTTTGTAAAATAATGAGTATAGACTTTTATGTTTCTTCTTTCCAATTTGTTTTTGAACAATGTGGCGGCTGGTTGGTTATCAAAACGGTTTATGACCACACCTAGCACATCGATTCCCCACCCCCTTAAATCATCAATCAATTTGAGGGCGTCAGAATCATAGGTAATCCCAAAGTCTGCCCTTATTTTCTTTCTTTCAATATCACCAGCATAGATGCAAAGCAGGATATCTGCCTTGTCTTTTAATTTCTGTAAAAGCCTCATTTTTATATTCGGATCATATCCGGGCAAAACCCTAGATGCATGATAATCATAAAGAAGCTTACCCCCAAATTCGAGATATAGTCTGTTGTTAAACTTACTAGCCCTCTTGAGGATTTCGGAGGTCTGTTCTCTTATATATCGCTCATTGTCAAAAGCTATTATTCCTGTCATGTTTCCCTTGTCTGTTGATTATTTTCCCTGCTTCTCCTTCATGATCTTGATTAGTCTTCATATCATTCGATTAAGCCTATATGCCATGAAAAACCGACCTCTCTTTATGGAAAACGTGGGGCTTGGTATTCGGATCATGGTACCCTTTTTGTCAGGGTTAACGCATTATTGTGTTCAAGAAAAACTATCAAAAAATATATTTCTCGTCAAGGAGGGTTGAACTTGTTTGGTCAGGAATCGAGGTGGGCGAACAAAAAATATCCTCATTGGAGAAAGCTGGGGGGTAGAGCAAAAAAGGGAATCGGTCATTTAACCAGATTCCCTTTTATCTTCCCATTTTTGATTAGCTGTTCAAAATAGCCTGTGCTTCTTCCTTGTAGGCCTCCATAAGGTAAGGAATGCCTGTTACCTTGGCACATTCTTCTGTAAGGGACATTAAATCCTTCCGTGAGATAGAGGAAAGGGAAAAATTTCTTGTTCCTGCCATCAGTTGTTGCAGTCCGACCCGTATTTTGTCGCCATAACTATACAAACCGATAGCACCCAGGGGGATATTTTTAATCTCATCAGTGCCTACTAGTTCTTTGACAGTTTCATAGTTAACAAATATTTCTTCAACAGCGGACCCAAACCTGCTTACGGTTTTGGGCAGCTTATCTTCTTTCAACCATTTAGATATGTTTTTGCCAACCATACCTGGAATCATCAGTGCCCTGCCCATGCAAATCGCTTTTACGAATGGAGAACCTAAAGCTAACCCTTTAAATATACCGTCCTCAGAGCTGAAACCGCCTGCAAAGGCAATGTCCGGAACTCTCTCATCTCTGTCGGCAAGTTTTTGACAGAATTCGTAAGCCGCAGAATGGAGGTAAATGCTGGGTATACCCCATTCTTCCATCATTCGCCAGGGGCTCATGCCTGTCCCCCCGCCAGAACCATCGATGGTCAGGAGATCTATCTTGGCTTTCGACCCCCACTTGATGGCCATGGCCAATTCTCTAAGGCTGTAGGCGCCGGTTTTCAGGGTTATTCTCTTAAAACCAATGTCTCGCAAGCGTTGAACCTCACCCAGGAATCCCTCTTCGCTTACAAAGCCCATTCTGCTGTGGCGCTCAAACTCCCTTAAGGCACCATCTTTGAAGGCCGTTTGGATGGTGTTATTGGATGGATCAGGGGTAACTATGTAGCCCCTTCTTTGAAGCTCTAAAGCTCTTTCGATACTGTTGACCTTGATCTCGCCTCCAATGCATTTGGCTCCCTGGCCCCATTTCAGTTCTATGGTATCAAGTCCGTGTTTATTGTTTACGTATTCAGCCACACCCAGACGGGTGTCTTCAACATTCAGCTGGACAAGGATTTCACCATGTCCCTGATGATATCTTCGGTAAATCTCAATTCGACGATCCATTTCTGGTGATTTGACAATTTTCTGGTTCCTATCAAGCTCGAGCTCAGGATCTATACCGCACACATTCTCGCCACAAACTATGGTAATGCCGCTTAAGGCTGCCCCAATTGCAAAGTGTTCCCAGTTTTTACGGGCGATCTCAGTTGATCCCAGGGCACCGGTAAAAACGGGAAGCGCCAATTGAACCTTTTTGTCCCAACCATATTCAGCCTCTGTATTTACCATAGGGAAGGTGGCTGTATCTGGGCCCGCTGGTATGCCTTCACCAAGCCCCTTTGCTCCAAGGGCGTACCCTTGGATATTGAGGTGTGAGTAATCTACAGGATAATCCTTGTCTGCACCTGCGCTTACCTCTCCAAAAGGGCCCGGGTATAGTAATTCACGTCCTCTAAATGTTGCCTTAAATACCTCACAATTACCTGTACAGCCATCAACACACCGGGAGCAAAGACCGCTCATAGGCACGACACTCCTTGAACGATTTGCCGTACCTGTTGCATCATTTGAATTTGGTCTGGATAAGTTGCCCATAACAATTCCTCCTCCCTTGCATTAAGTGTGTGAACAAAAAAAGTCCACCCGTCTCATCTTTGAGACGCTGTGGACTCCGTTGTCTTTTGTAATACGCCCTTGTATTACTACACTTTTATTTATGCAAGGGCATCGCTACTATAAAAGCCCGCCTATGTCAAGTGTTTATATTTCAAGGGAAAAAATAATTGCTTCCGCTATCTCCTTCATTGATTTTCTGGTATCCATGCTTTTTTTCTGTATCCAACGGAAGGCTTTTTCTGCTGAAAATCCCTTCTTTGCCATTAATATTTCCTTTGCCCTGTCAATCGTCTTTCTCTTTTCAAGTTCTTCCTCAATTACCTTGGTTCTGACCAGAAGCTGCGTGTTTTCAATAGCTATCGCAGCCTGATTCGCTACGGTTGTTATGAGGCTGACCTCGGTTTCTGAAAAGGTATGGGGTTCGACCGTAAAACAATCGAGCACCCCGATTACCCTGTCTTCTCTTACATGTAAAGGGATGCCGAGCATGGATACCAACCCCAACTTTCTTGCCATTTCCTTTTCCTTAAATCTTGGCTCTTTTAAAACATCCCCAACGATAAGCGGCCTGTTTGTGGAGGCCACAAAGCCCACAACCCCCTCATTCAGATTGAGTACCCGATCTTTAACATAATCTGGATCGATGGCTTGGGTAGCCTTGAGGCGTGCGACTTTACCCTTTTCCCCTTCCTCTACCAACCACAGGGAACAGATTTCAACGCCGGTAACCTGAGCAGTAACCATAACGATCAATTTGAGGATGTCTTCCAGATATTTGTCCGATGTTATAGCCTTGCTTATATCGGTTATAGCCTTGATATATTTGTCATATGTCTCTGGCGCGATCTTATCCATATCATCGCCTTACCAACTTATGTTTTGGGGTTGGCTATACCTCATATCATATTTTGACAGTTTTCAGTAGGGTTATTTTGCCTACATGCACGAATGCCCCAGAGTGTGGACAAGGTTGTATGGGAGTTTTCTTCAGGCTGCATGTGCACCCAGAACCCCAAATCACGAATTGATCGTTTTTGGACGAGACTAAAGGGCGTAGCTCTTCTCAGCGAAACGCCGAACTGTGGTTCCGGTGCCTCGCCCCATACTGAAGAGGTGCTTTTCAAATGGGGGGTGAAATCATCGATCAACGGTCGTACGGGAGATGATCATTGAGATAGGCGAGGATGCTGGTTTTGGCTCTTTTTCTGCTCACCCGCTTGGCAGCAAGGGATGAGACTGAAGCAAAACCGGAACCAATTCACCTCGATCCCGAAGCTACCATGGGTAAGTGAGAAACGAAACATTTGCTAAGCGCAGAACTGGTGGACATGAAAGATTCGGGGCGGGAGCGGTTCATGAATCTTGCCAAAAGAGCCCCCACGGGTCTCGGCCTAGTAAATGAAAACGAGCGCTTGAGGGATGCATGGACTCTATGGAGACCCTGAGCCACCGTTTGTCCAACTGGCCACCTTTTGCCCGCAAAAGTGCGGATTCATGCTCCCAAACAACGGCTAACGGCTGGCCATAGGGCAAAAAGATGCAAATAACACAAAGAAGAAGCAGAGATTCTAGTGGGGTCAATTTTCGACCACAACTTCTACGGTATTTTCTCTGGCAACGGCGACTTCACGGTCTCCTTTTCCGATCCAAACGTGCATAAACCCGAGCACCTCATATTCACCATTCTCTAGTTTTGTCGTATCCCAGGAAACAGGGAAGTTCTCTTTTTTGTCCGACGATTCTCCAATCTTGATCCAGGTTTCGGTCCCCTTTTTCCTGCAATACCAGGGATTGGTGGCGCTCATGCAATCCCCTGGCAACCCAAGCGTCGCCAATTCGTTTTTCAGCAGCTCTTCGTCAAATGTTTCTCTTAATAGGACTCTGCCAGAAAAGGTTTTTAGCGTTTCTGAAGGGACTATAAAATGTGGACCCCAATCGATTGCCATAGCAACCTCCTAAAAGTTCATGATAGGTTTACACTGTGATGGGTTTCCTCATGAAATCCCTCGATGGGCCAGAGGCCCTCAGAGAGAAACCCTAAGAAAGCGGGGATCTCTCTTATTCTATAAATATTGCATGTTGTATACCAACTTTCTCAGAGCTCCATTGAAGCAAAAACATGTGTATTTCCAATAGGTTTAGATATATAGAGACTTAGCCAGGAGAGAGCGAAAAGCTACATTACTGTATAAAGAACTAAAAGTTCCTACAAAAATGTACCCAACTTTGAGTCTTTTGCGCCCGCTCAGCAGAGATATGCGGGAGATGAGCGAAAATGTGACGGTTCCTCACCTCGGGGAAATTATCGATGACGTATCGGTGGGAGTACAACGGTTGGTTTTGGATATCTTCTCGATTAACATTTGCTAATTGTTGGCATGCTTTTGGATTATCGTGGGGCTCAAAAAGTGAAGCTGTCGAGGGATCATGGACTTTCTCGCTCGTTCCGACAATGTATTTGGTCTCCTTTTTCATAATCAGAGTGTCTTCAATATCTATCCCGACGTCTTTGCCCCGTTAGGAGCCTTCCCTTAAGGGTGTCAATGAATTTGGCATATGTCTTGATCCTTTTTCCGTTTTATTCCTTGAATCTCTTATTACGACAGCCTTTCCACCACCGCAATCCAACTCAGAGATAGATGCTTTTCGGGACATGCCCCTGGTGAGTTTCAGCACATCGATCAGCGTTTCTTCCTCACTCGGATAACCTCGCATTCTGGTGCCCCCCATAGCTTGCCCCAATGCAGTCTCACGTATAGCTACGATAGCTTTGAGGCCCAGGTCTTTATTATGAAAGAATTCAACCTCTTCACAACCATATTCTTCTAGCTTTTCGAATATCATTGCTCCACCATCTCAGGTGCCTTCTTACTGCTCATATCGTAGGGTTGATATAGCCGTTTCAAACAAAAGGAACGATGATATCGGAAAAAGAGAATTAATAATTTGTGAAGGAAATTTAATAACTTATCTATGTGATGGTTGATTCTCAAACAAAAAGGTGTTTTAATAGAAGAGTCAGATCAGAGGCGGCTTTGAGTTCCATGACTGTGGAATATCGTGTCTCATGCGGTCTTTTTTTGAAATCAAAGGAAAATTTTGCGGTTTTCTCTTGGAAGACTCTGTCAAGTATTATTTCGTAAAAGCCTGGGAGGAAATCGGCCCAACCCCATAACCCTACCCCTCACCCAAACACGCCTGCACAAAGCCATAGAACAGGGGAGATGGCTGGTCCATCCGTGATTTCAACTCCGGGTGTGCCTGAGTAGCAACAAAGTATCTAAGATGGGGAAGCTCAATAAATTCAACGAGCCTCCCATCCCTGCTCATACCGGAAAAGACCAGACCCTTATCGGTGAGGATCTTGTGGTATTCAGGGTTTACCTCGTAGCGATGCCGATGCCGC
>JAUVXZ010000139.1 GCA_030603345.1 Pseudomonadota bacterium | reverse complement strand
CCTGGCTCACCATTGATCATAACGATCATGGCTAGGGCGGTCTTTCCCAGTGTGAACACTGCCGATGCAAGAGAAAGCCTTTCAACAGCACATGAAGGCAGCCGGCGGCAGGAAAATCAGGCTGAATAGAGAGGAGATGGTGCCCCTATGACGGTTACTGATGTATTTGCAAATGCAACTTACATAGATGTTGGGCTTCTTCTAATGATCATTCTCTCATTGCTCGCTGTAGTTATTGTGCAACGCAAAACAAAGCAAAAGATGGAGGAAAGGATTGAAGTTTTATTTGACAGCACCAACAAGCTAAAAGTAAAAGATTATGAGTTATCAAAAAAAATCAACGCGTTTCTTGAGAGCAACGAATCCACAGTCTCGGAAATACACAGCAAGATAGAGCCCTTGAAAGCTTCTCTTGGTGACACCCAAGATGATCTGAGTAAAACCGCCCAGGCACATGAAAGGCACACCAAAAGGATTGAGAAGAAGCTCAGCGATTTCTCAAAAGAAATTCAAATAATGAAAGACTACATCCGCGAATGGGCCATCGACATGGAGTTGTAGCCAATGAAAAGGAGCGTTGTTGCCACCATTCTCTTTGCTGATCTCATGAATTCCACGGAGATGGCAAAGAATCTGACGCTTCAGGAATACGACGAAATGATCGTCGATTTCCAGAGCACCATGTACGAGGTTGTTTTCCACCATCTGAGCCACTACGGGTACGAGGGAAGTGGGGTTGATTATGACTGGTCTATTGTAGGCGACCAACTACAAGTATTTCTCTATTCAGATTCAGTGCGATTCGATGTGCGGAGCGCCCTGCTGGTTGCAACGAAGATCAAACTTGCCTGGTTAGCCGCTCCCTTCAATCAGAGGATCTTGCAAGAAGGGCGCCTGGTCTCCCGAATCGGCATTGGTATCAACTGCGGCAAGGTCATCAAAGATCTGAGGGAATGGCGGGTCAAGATGGGGGAGGAGCGCCCCACTATCGAAGGTTACGCCATAAATCTGGCCAAGCGCATAGAATCCGCCTCGCGCGAGGGTACCGTTTATCAGATTATGGTTGGTGACAGTTTTCATAAGAGGTGTCAGGAGATCGGTACAATCAATATTGCTTTCAGCAAGCCGTGGAGCCTTGGCTTCAAAGGAATCAGCCAAAAGATGCCGGTCTACGAGGTGGTTTCCTTTGTCAACTTTGAAATCCTGTCTTCACTGCCTCCCTCGCTGCAGAATGGGGTGATCCACAAAATAGAATACGCCCTTACGCAACCAATGCCTGAATCCTGGCTCTTTATTATCCTGTTGCGCCACTACGTTTCGCTGATCGCTACAGGCAAACAGCAAAATCTTGAGACCCTCGCCCTCGAATACGCCCACCAGGCACTGGAGGTTTTGGACTACAAGCCGCCCATCTACAACATAATCGGATGGCTCTATACCTATGGCCAGAGCATTCGCAACATGGAAATGGCCATCCATTACTTCGACCGGTCACTCGCCCTCGAGCCTGGAAATGAGGCAGCCCTCCTCCACAGAGCCAGAGCCTTGGACCTAACTGGTAAGACGAATCTATCACAATACGCCTATGAGGAGATTCTCTTTCACAATCACGACCACCCTGAGGCACGCAGGAAGGTAGCAGGATATCGGGCCGAGCACCGGTAAGATTGGCAAGGCTTTACGCGATTATCTTTCCTTCATGTCTTCTAAACTTCCTCCACATTGCATCTCCATGGCCACCATTCCGAGACTGCCGGACCTAACAAGAACATGAAAGGGCTTCCGGAAAACCCTTGCCGTCTTCATCCGGCATAACCATTATGAGGCGCGGAACACATCTTTTGCCATGGTGCGCCTTGCCCAGCAATTCTGAAGGTGTTGTCATGTTTGACACATTTTGAGCACTTTCGGCAGTTTTTGAGTAATGCTTTCAGCCGGATTGAGCTAACTAGTTGAAATCATTGTTCATATCTCTTATCTGACAATTTGGCACGATTTTGGCACTGTATCGAAGGTAAGGCTGTTAAGTGCTACCCAATACCTAAAAAATATAATATGCAAGAGCCTCCAAAGGGTATGCTGGAATAAGGTAATTTGAGGTAGTGCTTATAGAGACCTTCTCAGATGTGCGTGCATCTTTTCCACAGGGCACCTTCACACGTTATATGAACAAGGGATGTGTACCTGGGATTATAACGGCATCGAGGGAAGACAGTGTAGACAAGGCCCCGTTGTGTGGTTCACTTATCAGCCTAACTCTTAGTTTCCTAACACGTTGAATCGTTAACCTTTCAACCCACAGAAAAGACCCGTAGTTCGTTATATGATCTACGGGTCTTTATTCATCTCTGCTCTCCCTTCCTATAAACCCATGCTTTTCAGATGTCCCCCTCGAGTTGCTTCAGGAAATGGTGGCCAGGGTCACGTCATGGGGCATAACCAAAAAAAAGATACCCATACCCTGGACTTTGACGTTACCTTGAAATGGTGGCTTCCTTTCTTGACAATATAGCCGGAGCACAGTAAAATTTTAAGGAGTTCTGGTAGCAAGCGCGAAAGATATCGGATCTCTCTTTCAAAACACATTGTGCTGAAAAGGCTCCGAATATCTTCCCGTCTGTGCCTGAAAAAAGGGCATTTGGCCTTTGATACTAAACAGAGCATTTTATCGTTTGCATTGTACATAACCCAGAAGGGTCTAGGATGGTCACAACAGAAAAGACCTCATGCCCCTCCCGATATTGCAAACTATTTGATGCTTTCAGTAGTAGAATGGAGGGTCCGGGATGGAGATCACCCGCCGGGATTTCATAAAAAGCTCATTCTTGTTGAGCGGCTCGCTTCTCATCTCTTCTGTCCCCCTCTATGCCGCACAGAAAAAGGGACAGCGATGGCATCCTGCCTATGAGAAATTGGAGAGCGAGGGTAAACTGGCTGAGAGAGTGGAGCAAGCCTACGCGATCTTCGAAAATTGCCAACTCTGTCCCCGCCAGTGTGGAGTGAATCGGCAAAAGGGCGAAAAGGGGTTCTGCCGGGCGCCAGTCAAAACCGTGATTTTCGGCGCCCATCCCCATTTTGGCGAAGAGATGTCGTTGGTAGGTCACCATGGGTCGGGCACCATTTTCTTCTCCAACTGCAATCTCCGGTGTGTCTTCTGCCAGAACTGGCCCATCTCCCACGAAGGAAGAGGAAAGGAAGTGCAAGATGAAGACCTGGCGGACATGATGATCAACCTCCAGAAGACCGGTTGCCATAACATCAATGTAGTCACGCCCACCCACGTCATGCCCAACATCCTCAATGCCACGCGGATTGCCCTGAAGAAAGGGCTGCACATTCCCCTGGTCTACAACACGAGTGGCTACGAGCGCCTAGAGATAGTGAAACTCTTAGACGGCATCGTGGATATCTATTTGCCAGATATGAAATATATGGAAGCTGATCAGGCAGCGAGATATTCAGCCGGAGCTTCAGACTATCCCGAATTGGCACAGAAAGCGATCATAGAGATGAACCGGCAGGTTGGATCACACCTGACCGATAAGCGAGGAGTTGCCTCGCGCGGGCTGATGATTCGGCACTTAGTCATGCCGAATCGGGTGGCCGGGACAGAGAAATTCGTCAGGTGGGTCGCTGAGGCCCTTCCCAAAACTACCTATGTGAACATCATGCCTCAATACCGTGTAGAATACAAAGCTTTTGACTATCCAAAAATCTCACGGGGGATAACCGTGCAGAAATTCCTGGAAGCAATGGAGTGGGCTGAACAATACGGCTTGACCAATCTCGACCCTCACTCAGTAGCAGTCAGAAACTTTTACTCTCAACGCCTCTCAGGCTGAATCGAAAGAAAGGTTGTTAGAAAACCCCTTTATTGCCCTATCGTGCCCTGTTTTGAATCCTTTGTGCTTACGCCCAGATGCCAGGGATAGGCTTTCCACAATACTCGCAGTTGCCTCCCTTCAGATGTATCTCTTGAATCATGTATCCCATCCGTTGGATTATCATCTTGTTACACTCCGGACAGAAGGTGTTCCAACCTTCGTGACCCGGCACCTTCCCAATATATACATATTCAAGACCCGTAGACAAGGCGAGTGCCCGGGCCTTCTCCAGGGTCTTAACCGGCGTCGCGGGAAGACGCTTAAGCTTGTGTAAAGGATAGAACCGAGAGAAATGGATCGGAGTATCTGCACCCAGTTCTCTTTTCACCCAGAGACACATTTCTCTTACCGTCGCCATCTCATCATTCTTTGTAGGGATCATGAGGTTGGTTACCTCCAGGTGCATCTTTTTCTGCTTCAGTGTCTTTAGGGTCTCGAGCACTGGAGCCAATTGTCCACTACACAATTCACGATAAAATGTCTCCGAAAATCCTTTGAGATCAATTTGTGCCGCATCCAATACCTTGCACAGGTTTTGAAGTGGACCCTGATTGATGAATCCATTTGAGTGGATGACATTCAGAAGGCCCGCCTGCCTTGCAGCATAGGCAACGTCTACCATATATTCATAAAAGATGGTCGGCTCCGCATAGGTGTAAGCTATAGAATGGGCTCCCATGTCTTTGGCCTTCTTCACCACAATTGCCGGCGGGATCCCGTAGCTGTAAACCTCCTCTGGAAAAGCTTGTGAGATTTCCCAATTCTCGCAGAACTTGCACTGAAGATTGCATCCCGCCGTTGATACCGATAAAGACATGGTGCCAGGAAGGACATGGAAAAAAGGTTCCTTCTCTATGGGGTACCAATCAATGACACAAGGATTCCCATACACCAGGCTGTAGAACTGCCCATTCCGATTTTCACGTACTCTACAAAAACCTCTTCCCCCTTTGGGGACACGGCACCGCCTGGGGCACAGCTCACACTGGATCTCTCCTCCATCCAAGGCAGTAAAATAGGGGGACAGCTTTGTCTTAATCAGACCTTTTTGGGCCATTTGCGCCTGCGCGGTCTCAGAAAAACTGAAAAGGGGAGCGAGGGAGAGAGCACAAAAACCCATTCCACAAAACTGCAAAAACTCCCGTTTCGTCAGGTGAAGCCCGAAAATGTCTTTGTCTATGAATCCGGCTTCCTGTTGTGCCGAATTCCAATGATGTGGGACGCTTTCATTCATTGGATTCATTCATCAAAGCCTATGGGGTTCTCCTGAAACTGGATATCCTGCCCCTGAAAGCCAGGGTCACGTCATAATGATACGTTATCCTAATCAGTTTAAACATTATAGTCTCCTGCACGCAACAACAACTGCACAAAAGATCTTGCTCACTCGTAATGTTCTCTTATATATGCTGGACCGAGAAAAAATGGTGGCAGTTCTCTCCTATTTGATAACCGTATGCATTGGAATGACACTTAAGAAGGGAAATTGGGGTATATTTTGATCTATCCAAGTCACCGACATGGAATCCTCCTGGTCTCCTCCTCTCAATTCTTTCTTGATGTAACTCAAACGTCCTCTGGCTAGAAAGAAACAGGACTACCCTGTTTACTGCTGGGCGACGAGGAAGCTCTCAGATCATAGAGCAGGTCCAGGCTCCACTTTCACATTCTCAATAGTGCTCGTTTTTCCTCCACCAGAGAATAGGCAGAGCAACACAACGAGTGACCCGATAAATACTGAGATGAGCAGTACATCTTGAAAGGCCAGAGGTATCGACAAGTTAGCCGCATAATCGGTCACCAGCCCTTGCCGACTGAGTTCCGCCTGATGTATGGCCCTTCTCGCTGTGAACATGCTTCCAGTAAGTGCCATCCCGAGCGAGAGCCCCACCTGTCTTTGGGTGGCGATCAGGGCAGAGGCGGTGCCGAGGTGCTCCTTGCCCACCGCCCCCATGATAATACTATTATTCGGCGGTTGGAAGGTCCCGACTCCCAACCCCAATAAAACCAATACGGGAATTATAGCCGTGACCTGCGTCTGAAGGTCAAACCCGCGCATAAGATAAAAGGCGGCGGCGATTGCCCCTGCCCCGACCGTGGAAAACCGGACCGGCCCGAACCGGTCGGAAAGCGAGCCGCTGATTGGGCCTACTACAACGGCGGTCATGGCATTCACGGCCATCAGAATCCCCGCCGCCGAGGCATTCAGCCCGATGCCCTTCATCAAATAAAAGGGCATTATTAAGACATATGCCGGTGCGGCCGCAAAGGCCAGGAAAAGGCTCCAGACCGCACTGGAAAAGACCCGATTTTTGAAAAGCGACAGGTCAACAATGGGGTCCCTGGCGCGGCGCTCAATAAAAATAAAGACCATAAGGCTTAAGAGGCCAAGGCCTATTAACAGGTGCGCCAAAGAAAACTTCAGGCCGAACTTGTTGACTTGGCTCACGCCAAATACGAGACAGAATATGCCCAGCGACGAGGAAAGTGCTCCCCCAAGGTCGATCCTGATTCTCTCGGGCCTTATTTGGTCTTTCTTGAGCAAGGCAAGAATCATGAATAATGTAATGAGCCCCACCGGAACCCGGACATAGAAGATGGAGCGCCAGTTGAGCCAGTCAAGGAGGAACCCACCGAGAATGGGGCCAAAAATAAACCCAAGAGAGACAGATATGCCGAGCAAACCCAAACCTTTTCCCCGCTCTTCTGGAGGAAAGGCCTCAGTGACGACGGCTGGACCGCATGAGATGGACATGGCTGCACCGACGGCCTGCAATATTCTAAAGGCGATCAACTGACCGATGCTGTGAGCCAGCGAACAAGCTGCTAGGCCTAGGGTGAAAATGGCCATGCCACCAGCGTAAATCTTTCTTCTGCCCATAATGTCGCTAATTTTGCCCAGAATGAGCATCAAACTGCTGCAGACCAAGATGAAAACCAAGGTCACCCACATAACGGATGCAAGATCTGCCTTAAATACTCTGGTCAAAACAGGAAACGAGATGTTGGTGATGCTTGCATCCATAGTGCTCATGAGGGTACCCAGGGCCACGGTGGCCAAAGCCTTCCATTTGTAGCCTTTTGGATCGGGCGTGATGCCCTCAGGTTTATGCTCGGGCATGAAAGGATCGATCAGATCCATGGTTTCACCGAGAAACTCCTTCCTTTGGTAAGTGGGTGCGAAGGGGGCCATATGGTGTAAATGGCATCCAAAACCAGAAATTCATAATCGAAATCCTTTAACCACGCAGTTTTTTTGCAAGCTCAGCCACCCTCCGGCCAAGCTTGATTGCGTTCTCCCCAGTCTCCTTGTCCGGAGCCCCGACACAGGCAACCCCATAATGTCCGGTAGCCGACATCGGATCACCAACGACGACCATCCCGTAAATCAATAGTGCCTGAATGATGGACATCATGGTGGTCTCCTTCCCCCCAGTGGCATCGCCTGAGGTAGCAAAGGTCGCTCCGACTTTGCCTTCCATCTTCTTCCGCACCCCGACGAATTCATCGAAAACTCTTTTCAGCTCGGCAGCCATCACCCCAAAATAGACTGGAGATCCGGCTATGACCCCATGAGAGTCCACAAAATCCTCCTTTGTTACCTCATTCGTGTGTTTTAGCACGGCCTTTACGCCAGCTGCCTCTTCCACCCCTTGGGCTATTCGCTCTGCAAGCTTTTTGGTACTACCACCTTTTGAAAAATAGAGAATCAATATCTGCATCATAAGACCTCCTCACATAAAAACGATACGCTTTTTTTCTTTGCCTCAATTATGCTGATAATACGTTTATGATAATAAACCAAGCAACTTAGTCTTTAGTTCTGATCTCTGGTAAAGATAGGGCACCTTGTGTTTTGCCCTTACCCGGATCTCACGAGCTCGGGTATCCTCAACCCTCACTGACCACTGGAAAAGATAAAAGCGGTTCAAGAAAAAATCTTCAACCGCCCTCCAATCTCTCCAGGATATATTCAATCTCACATACTCAACAACATTCCCATTCTTCTTGAATTGTCAGAAGAATTCCTCTACCAACTCCTCTTGCACGTGGTCAAATTCAATGCCGATGATCCAATGCCCGTTGGGCTGTGCCTGAGAGTGGACCACCTTTCCCTCCACCGCAACGATACGTTCTTTGACGCCAATCTCCATCTCTATACGGGAATCCACGTCTACAAGCTGATAGACTTCCACTCCAGCTCCAGCTGGACTGATGTCAATGGTTCTGGCCATTGAAACACCGCTCTTCTGGACTACGCCTTCTTTGTTGATATAGGATACCAGATAAAGGGATTGCAGCCTGGCATAATTTCTTCTTTCCTTTTTACTCCCCTTTTCCTTGCCCATAGGACTCCCTCCAGCAAGACAATTGTATGATTTGTGCCAGCAGTTTAGGATAAAGGTTGTGTGGGTGTCAAGCGGAACAGCTTCCCAAGTAGGGTAACGTCAAAGTCCAGGGTATGGGTATCTTTTTTTTGAAACGCCCACTAATCTAAACTATGTGGGGCATAATCCAAAAAAAAGATACCCATACCCTGCAAGAAGCTTAAAACTCAATAGGTTAGGTTTCACTATGACGTGGCCCTGGCTTCCCAAGATATGGTGGCTGTGGCATAAATGCCCACAAACCATTTGACCAAAACGTGCTGTTTTGTTTGATTTCAAGACAGACCACGATACAAGATGTCTGAAGGTCCAGTTGTGCCGTTGACGCGAGACTTCGTATCGTGTAGAGTCCGTTTCACTACCTTAAATTAGCATTATGGACATAGCGCCTCTGATAAAACAGAAAGAGGCCTCGAGGAAAGGTGTCTTGATGAAAGCAACTAAGGGAACTGAGGGCTTAGCACTCTGGGTTCGGACTACCATCAAAGATTTCATTAATAAATCCCCGGAAAACACGCTGCAAAATAGAGGTAGCGAGAAGGCATGGACAGATCCGTTAGTGGGTTTTTCAAGAGGTGATGACCCTCTCTATCAAGAATACAAGGAAATGATAGGAGCCTTTTATTGGACAGCATGGGAAATATTTGACAAAACCTTTCCAGAGGTAGAGGTTGAGCCAGGTCACCTAA
>JAUVXZ010000017.1 GCA_030603345.1 Pseudomonadota bacterium | reverse complement strand
CCGGCCTTTTGAAACTGCTCGATCTTGCCAGCAGCGGTCCCTTTTTTTCCTTCAACGATGGTGGCAGCATGTCCAAATCTGACCCCTGGCATCTTGTCCACAAAACGACCGGCAATAAAGGCCACAATAGGGGTTTTGATCTGTTCTGACAGTACCAGGTCGGAAAGCCTTTCCTCTATGATACCTCCTGGCTCACAGAAGAGAACAATGGCCCTTGTATCCGGATCTCTGTCAAAAAGTGGAACAAGGTCAAGGAAATTAGAGCCTACCACGGGATCTCCTCCAATACTAACACACGTACTTTGCCCTATCCCATGAGTAGTCAAAAGGTTGGCAATCTCTGTAGTCATACCCCCACTTCGGGATGCAATAGCTACAGGGCCAGGCATATAGGCACTCTTTACATTTTCCACCGGTCCGCCGGCCATTCCAATCTTAACGGTGTGGGGGTTAATCATGCCAAGGGTGTTGGGTCCAATAACTACAGCCCCATCTGCCCTGGCAACTTCCAAAACTTCAATAGTATCTTTTCGAGGCACTCGCTCAGCTACAATAACCAGTAGCTTGATTCCGTTAGACAAGGCCTCTAATGCCGCACCTCTGACCATTGCCGGTGGGACAGAGATGACACTGGCCTCGGCACTATTCTTGTGCACGGCCTGATAGACCGTGTCAAAGACTGGTACTCCATGAACAGTTTGTCCTTCCTTGCCCGGAGTAACCCCGGCAACAACCTTTGAGCCATAATCAATCATATCCTTGGTAAAGGTGACAGCCTCTCTGCCTGTAATCCCCTGAACAATAATCCTCGTATCTTGGTTAGCCAGTATAGCCATCTCAGCGCCTCTTTAGTCTTTTTTTAACTTTTCAACTGCCTTGCGCGCGGCCTCATCAATGGAGACGCTCCTGTCACAGTAATCCACACGATAATAGGAGAGGATCTTGAACCCTTCCTCTTCCCAGGCACCCGGAACCCGGAACACAGACAATGTCTCTGAGGGGTTTTTCCCAACCTCCAAGATACCCTTTATTACACCCCTGGCTATGAGATCGACCCGGGTATTACTCACAACATTCATGATCACAGCGATTTTTTCCACGCCTGGTTTTGAAAGTATATGTTTGGTAAGCTCTCTTGTCTTTAGCACAGAAGGGTTGCCCCCAATCTCGCAATAGTTTGCAGGATGCCCTCCATGTCTTTGAACGGCATCAAATGCGGTTAAGGAAGCCCCTCCACCACCAATAATTAGTCCGAGGTTCCCGTCAAACTCAATGAGCCTTCCGGCAACCCCTCTCTGATCCAGATTGTCGATCTCGGTTGCCTTTTTTTCAAAATCGCTTGTCATGCGACCACCTTCAACCCGATGGGGATCTTTCTCTTTTTTTGCAATACCTGGATTTCTATAAAGGGCATCATCGTCGATTTCCAGATGGCAGTCTAGGGCCACTCTCTTGCCATCTTTGGTTTGAGCGAGGGGATTGATTTCAGTTATAGTAGCGTCATTTTCCAAAAAGGTGGTTGCTAAAAGAGAGAAGATGTTGGACAGTCCCAACAACGGCCTCCCGGTAATATTGGCTTGAGAGATCATCTCCCGGGCCGTATATTCCGGAAGACCGGTTCTGACTGAGAAATGCCTTTTCTGCACCTTTTCTGGCTCTTGCTCAGCTAACTGTTCAATATCAACCCCACCTTCAGCGGAAAAGATTGCAACAGGTTTCTTAGCCACTGTGTCATACGTTATCCCTAGGTAGAATTCCTGGGCAACATCCAACTTTTCTTCCACCAAAACCTTATTCACACGATAGCCTCGAACGGTACTAGAAAGCATTTGCTCGACCTTAGATTCGGCCTCCTTTTGATCCAGGGCTCCCACAACTCCTCCTGCCTTTTGGCGACCTCCTACGGGAATCTGGGCTTTAATAACGACGGGGGGAGGCAGGGACATAGGCCCAGGGCTGGAAATCATAATGCCAGCTGGTGTGGGAATACCCTTCTTTGCCAGGATCTCTTTTGATTCGTATTCTAATAGTCGCATTCCATCTCCTCGTGTCAACAGTAACATTGTGTCGACACTATTTCCCAGAACTCACTCTGTCAAGAGGAAAAAGGAATTGTATCCTTAGTGAAAGTTGTGCTTAAATGTGAACCAAAGGTAGGCAAAGATCTTTTTTACAGGTGATAATAATGAAAAGAAAACCATTACAAGACAGCCCATTACAGGTAGATATTTCAGATATCGATTTAAGCCCAGACCCATTCTGTATGAGCTTTAATTTTGATCTGGAACCATTGAAGGCCTCAATAGACAGATTTGGTGTTCTCAATCCTCCATATCTGCTTAGAAACTCAGATACAGATACCCACTTTACAGTGGTTGCCGGATATCGGCGGTTGTTGGCGGTAAGGGAGTTAGGGTGGTCAGATATGGTCTGCCAGATATTGCCCGATAGTTTTCCTCCCTTTAAGGCACTCTTACTCAACCTACATGACAATCTTGTTCAACGAAAAATGAATGAGATTGAAAAAGCCATGGTTGTGCAGAGGTTGACTCGTTTCGTTAAGCATGAACAAATAATAACACAATTCATGCCCATGCTAGATATCCCCGCTAACAGACAAAAACTAAGACTATTCCTGGGTTTGGAGGATCTTGAGGAGCCAATAAAGGTCTCTATTGCCGTGGAGAGGCTGTCACTAAGAGTAGCGGGCTTAATGATGAGTCTTGGAACAGAGGATCGCCTAAAGATCAATGAGTTATTTACAACCTTGAAATGGAGTTTTAATCAACAATGGGAAGCTATTCAGTGGATAATGGAAATTGCCAGTAGGGAAGGGCGGTCAATAAAAGAGGTTATGAAGGACAGGGAGGTCACAGAGATTCTGCATGATAGTAGAATGAGCAATCCCCAAAAATTGAAGGACATCGTGAAAGTCCTCAAGAGAAGACGATTTCCATCTCTTATGAAGGCAGAAACTGAATTCAGGAAGGGCATTTCTGCACTTCCTCTTCCAAAAGGAGTCAAAATAAGCCCCCCGCCATTTTTCGAAGGCATTGATTATAGGGTTGAAATAGTCTTTACAAAAGGAAAGGATCTCAGGGACAGACTAGAAAAATTATCTCACTTACCCGGTTTAGACAAGATCACTGATTTTTGGAAAGGCCCTGAGTACAGATGAAACAATTTACAATCAGGCGGATTTTGATTGAAAGGGGAGCTGAGAGCGATTCCCTTGCTAAAATGATACCTAAGAGATTGCCGGATATACCGAAAGAACTTGTTGATTCACACGATTTGGCTTTACCTGAAGGCATCGAAGAGATGGACAAGGAATCCCTCCGGATTATCCACTACAAAGGGGAGTTTCTCAAGCCTTGTCCGGGGACAAAAAGATATATCTGCTGCGGTTACCAGATACTCAATGTCGGCATTAACTGTCCCATGGACTGCAGTTATTGCTTTCTTCAATCCTATATTAATCAACCATCACTGAGGGTTTATACTAACCTGCCAGAGAAACTTGATGAAATAGGCGAATATATCGATAGCTTTCCTGAGAGGATATTCAGGATCGGAACCGGGGAGTTTACGGACAGCCTTGCGCTTAACTACCTTACCGGATGGACTGATTATCTGATCCCTTTCTTTTCTCGTAGAAAAAACTGTATCCTGGAGCTAAAGACAAAGACCTCTTCAGTGGAATCGCTGCTCAAAAGCAGATACCGAGAAAGGATCGTTGTTGCATGGTCTCTCAATAGCGCTCGTATCGTATCTAGTGAAGAGCGTAAGACAGCGAGTCTGAAAAAGAGGATTCTCGCCGCCCGTGACTGCCAAAAAGCCGGCTTTGTGTTAGCATTCCATTTTGATCCCTTGCTTTACTACCCGGGATGGGATGAGGACCTGGAAGAGGCAGTCAAGCTTTTAGAAAAATATATTGATCCGGAGTCAATAATCTGGATAAGCTTTGGTTCCTTTAGATACATGCCAGCCCTTAAGTGGGCTATCAAGAGACGATTTCCGAAAACAAAGATCTTTGATGGCGAATTTGTTACTGGTTTGGACGGGAAGCTCAGATATTTCAAGCCAATTAGAATTGAAATGTATTCTAAGTTATCAGAAAGATTAAAAAAATGGTATGAGGATTTAGGGATTTATCTCTGCATGGAAAGTAGTGATGTTTGGAAACAGTCTTTTGGATGGTCGCCAAAAACCTCTCCCAGCCTTTCCAGATACCTTGATCATAGGGTAAGAAAGCTGATGGTTGGGTGAACGATAGTAATATCTTGTTACCAATTGCTAAATGTGTTAGAAGGACGCCAGTTTCAATATGTTTTGCTTTAAAGAATTCGTTTTAAATTCAAATCTCAAAACTCAAATGTCAAATGAATGTCAAAGCTCAAAGTTCAAAATACCTAACACCGATGAGTATTTTTGCCATTTGTCATTTTTACTATTCTTACCACTTAGATACGTATGCGCTTTAGTGAAACGATATCCTAGCTCATTCCATAGGACATAAAGTCCTACTGCGAATAGGACCTATGTTCTCAATAATGATATTGATATACATTTTAAAAGAGAAGTAGTTATCAACAATAGTTAATGTAAAACCTTAGATTAATCGTATTTAACATATTTAAAAAGGAGGGATTATGCCGATTAAAAAGATAGGTGTAGTTGGAGCAGGCACCATGGGTAATGGCATTGCTCAGATCGCAGCCCAGATAGGGTGCGATGTTGTCATGACAGATATTGAAATGAGATTTGTGGAAGCAGGCATGAAAAAGATACAAGGTTTTCTTGCCAGGAGTGTGGAAAAAGGAAAGATGGATGCCAAGGAGAAAGATGCTGTCCTCGGGCGAATAAAAGGTACCGTAGACATGGCAGACCTCAAGGATGTTGACCTCATCGTAGAGGCTGTTATTGAGGACTTAGATCTCAAAAAGACCGTTTTTAAGGAACTAGATGAACTATGTAGACCTGAAGTGATCTTGGCGACCAATACCTCATCTATGTCTATAACAGAAATAGCAGCAAGCACCAACAGGCCTGATAAGGTTTGTGGAATGCATTTTTTTAATCCGGTTCCATTAATGAGACTGGTAGAGATAATCAGGGGTTATGCAACGAGCGACGAAACAATCAAGACGACCACTGAATTTGCCCAAAAACTGGGTAAGATAACCGTAGAGGTAAAAAAGGATTCGCCGGGCTTTATCGTTAATAGGATAATGATTCCTCACATGCTCGAGGCAATAAAGATTGTGGAGGAAGGTATTGCCTCCATCGAGGATGTGGATACGGCAGTGAAAAACGGGCTCAATTATCCCATGGGACCCTTTGAATTGATGGATTTGACCGGTATTGATATTGCTTATTTTGTAAGTGAATACCTATATAAGGAACTCAACAAGGAAAACAAATGGGTTTCTCCCAATCTATTAAAGACGATGGTGAGGGCAGGTAACTTGGGAAAAAAGACCGGTAGGGGTTGGTACTAGGGAAAAAAGAAAGAGCGAAAATTAAGGGAGGCTTCCTGT
Source organism: Pseudomonadota bacterium (assembly GCA_030603345.1). Lineage (GTDB taxonomy): Bacteria > Desulfobacterota > DSM-4660 > Desulfatiglandales > B25-G16 > JADFWK01. Next base: position 19,432 of record JAUVXZ010000017.1, on the reverse strand, counting down.
GGAAGTCTCCCTTAATTTATTTTTAGGGGATTCGGTTATTATTTATTCTTATGGCGCATTGATTTTTTTAATTTCCGGTGCTTGTGTTTTGTTATTTTTTTCTTTCTTTTTTTTACGACACTGCTCATTAACCTGAGAACCTCCGATTATTTAATAGGGTGGCGCGATGATGATATAAGAGAGGGAAAAAGTCAATATATTTCTTAGTTTACATAATATATATTATCAGACTCAATATAAAACACCAATCCTATCAGTGAACCTTGTTGTTCTTTGTAGAATATAGCTCCTTATCAGCTAGACCAATCAGCTCATTGAGCTCCATTCCCTTTTCATATGTTGCAAGACCTATACTTGCAGTAACCGCACTGTCTTGCTGAAATCCTTTTTTCAGTCTCTCGCTTATGGTTTGTGCGATCGCGCTATCAGCCTCAACCAGGATGACAGCGAACTCATCGCCACCATATCTAAAAGCGGTATCCACACTGTCGCGGATGTTTGAAAGAATGACCTTCCCTGCTCCCGCAAGCATCTGATCGCCGGCAAGATGGCCATATTTGTCGTTAAAATACTTAAAATTATCCAGGTCTAAAAGGATCAAGGACAGAGGGTGCTTCTGACGATTTGCACGCTCAATCTCTTCTTTGAGCCTGTTATAAAAGTGTCGCTGGTTATAAAGACCGGTGAGATTATCGGTTATTGATAGTCGAGCCAATTCATCCCGAGTGCTCGTCTCAATGAGAATCCTTTTTATTTTGGCCTCCATCTCGTCAATTTTGAAGGGCTTACTGATAAAATCAGTTGCTCCAGCGTTGATAACGTCCATATAGGTGTAATCTTTATCATACCCAGTCATGGCAATAATATTGATTCTGGGTATTTCTTTCTTGACTATCTTTATCAATTCAATGCCGTTTAGTTTCGGGATATTTATATCAGTAATCAAAAATGTATAGTCTTTGTTGCGAAGTTTATCTAACGCATTCTTCCCGTTACCGGCAAATCCAGTATTGAATCCTAGTTTTGCAAGTAGATCCTGGACTATTTTTCCTATTTCAATCTCGTCATCAACTATCAAGAGATTTTCTTTATGGTAGTCGAATTGTTGCTCCATTTCTTAATAGCCTAAGAGGTTTTCTGATCTCCCGCACCAACGATTTCGCCAAGCAATGAATTCTGGCATCCTTGGATAATATTTAGGCGTAGCAATTCTCCCCTGAGATCGGTTGGGGAAAAAAAATTGACAACCTTATTTCCTGCGGTTCTTCCGCTGAGTTGGTGATTTCCCCTTTTGCCGGGGCCTTCTACCAGGACTTCTTGAATTGTTCCTTCAAGGGAGTTGTTCTTGCCCAGGGTGATTTCTTTTTGCCTTTGCTGCAATAGAAACAGACGCCTCTGCTTTTCAGTATCACCTATTTTTCCGGGCAAGTGCACTGCCCTAGTTCCTGATCGTTCGGAATATTTAAAGGAAAAGATATTATCAAACTTCACATCTTCGATCAACCTTAAACTGTCTTGAAAGTCTTGTTCCCTTTCGCCGGGAAATCCAACAATCAGGTCGGTTGTAATAGCTATATCGGGCCTCACTTTCCTGAGGCGCTCTATGAGACTAAGATATGTATCCCTTGTGTACCCCCTATTCATAAACCCAAGTATTGCATCGGATCCTGACTGAACTGGCAGATGAATATGGGGGCACAGCGTTGTTAATTCCCCAAAAAGACCGATGAGCTCATCGGATAAATCCTTGGGGTGAGAAGTTGTAAAGCGAATCCTTTTCAAGCCTGAAATACTATCTAACTCCTTGAGTAAACGGGGAAATGTCGGTACAGACCCATTCCTGACATTGTAAGAATTCACATTCTGCCCAATAAGGGTGATCTCCTTTATTCCTTGTCTAACTAAACGATTCGCTTCGTCAATAAGTTTTTGGGCTGAGAGGCTTGTCTCTCTGCCCCTAACAAAAGGAACAATGCAGTATGAGCAGAAGTTGTCGCATCCTTCCATAATCTTCAAGAAGCAAGTAACCCTTCCCTTTAAGTAGCCGTTATATTTGGGAAATGAGGTGATTTGACCGGACAAATCAAGCGAGGAAATCCGTTCTCTCTTTTTCTTGATCTGAGCGATGAATTTATCTATGTGGTGAATATTCCGTGGGCCCAAGATGAGATCGAGATGTGGGAAACGTTTTAAGAGATCCGTTCCTTGCTCCTGGGCCACGCATCCAATAACACCGGCAATCAGGTTTCGTTTCTTTTGCTTTAAGGGAGCCAACCGACCAAGCACGCTTAGTGCCTTTTCTTCAGCCTTTACCCTGACCGCGCAGGTATTAACCAAGACAATGTCAGCATCGTCAATGCTCTTCGATTGCTGATACCCTTCATTCATAAGAATCTGGCTGATAGAATCAGAATCATGCTTATTCATCTGGCAGCCAAAGGTTTTTATGTGGAATAATTGGGGCAATCTATCTCTCCTGCTCGGCCAAGCTATGAATGGTAATCTTTTTTACATATTCTACTTTGATAGATAAGAGCCCGTAAGAAAGCTGGCCATAAAAAACGCGATCTTTCTCCATTTCTAATTCAACTTGGGGTTCCTTTTTCATAGTAACCATGGCAAAGATATCTCTGCCACGGGCATAGAAATTTATCTCCTTGATGTTTTCAAAGGGTATGGAAACCATGGCACCCCCACGCTTGCCTGAGAGAAATGTTTGTCCCTCGAGACTGAAAAGGGTAATACGTGAAGAAACATCACGTTGGTCGATTAGGGTTGCCGAGAAATTGTCGTCAGGTTCCGGAATTTTTGTAAGTTTTTCCTCCCCTACCCCGCCCATTCCGACAGTACAGAATCCAATCATTACCATAACGGTTGTTTTCACAATTCCATCAATCAGTTTTCTTGTCCCTAACATGAATAATTCCCTCTTCCTTTAGATGGTTAATAAGTGAAAGAATTTCTTCTCTGCATCCGGGAGCTATAGAAATTTCAATCTCACCAGTTTTGGGATTAACGGTTCTCATTGAGGCCATCCCATCATAGGCTTCTATTATCCAGTGCAAATAGCATATTTCCTCTCTATTTACTGAAAATCGGCACTTACTCGTCTGTCCTGTTGTAAGTGGGCTCACCCCATTTGAGTTTTGTTCGGAGAATATCATAATAGTCCTGATCAGGTGATTTGATGAGCTTCAGCTTTTTCTCTGACTTAGAAATGATAACCCTGTCATGAGCCATAAGATCAAAGCCGACCTGGCCATCAAAGGTAAGGATGACTTCCTCATTATGTTTCCCCATCTGAACTTCTATGACTGATGTATCGGGTACAATAATAGGCCGGTGTGTCAAGGTAAAGGGGCATATCGGGGCCAGGATCAAGGCCTCAAGATCTGGGTATAATATCGGGCCCCCAGCAGAAAGGTTATAACTGGTTGAGCCTGTAGGAGTGGATATAATGAGCCCATCTGAACGAAAGGTGGTGAGAAAATGACCATCGATGGATACTCTCAGATCAATAATTCTGGCCAATGCCCCTTTGTTGATAACAACATCATTTAACACTGAGAAACGACATTTTTCTTCGCCATTTCTTAAAACACTGGCTTGTAACATGAGTCTCGGTTCAACAGTCACTTGCCCAGTGATAACCTTTTCGATGTCTTTGTAGAGCATTTCTAAGGGGATCTCTGTTAAAAAACCTAACCCTCCGAGATTAACACCCAAAATAGGGAGGCCATATCGCCCAACCTTCCGGGCAGCTCCCAGTAATGTCCCGTCTCCACCCAAAACCACCACCAAATCGACGGTATCCGGTATACTTGTATCTTCCTCAAGGCACTGGCTAACATGAGCACGAGATGCCATTTCCTCTGTATACACGGTTATTCCTCTCTGTGTGAACCAATCCCTCAAGCGCTTGCACTCCTTCTTTGCAGGCTGGAAATCGTGCTTAAAAATTATCCCGACCGATTTTGGTATCTCTGCCATCACAAGTACCTCAAGTGCCTCGAGTTATAAGTGCCTAAAATACATTCCGCAATCAGTAATAAATCATCTAAAACCAATAACTTCAAGCGCTTTAGGCATTTATAACCCTGACCCAGACCCGCCTGCCACCCGCCTGCCGGATGTCAGGCAGGGATGGCGGGCAGGCCCGGCCTATAATCTTAATAAGTTGATTTAGATACATAGCGCCTTGTAAACTTATCAGTCTGATTTAGCTATGTCGCGCCAGGGCGGGCTTTAGGCACTTTATTACCCTCCATTCATCAACCAAATCTGAGGTTGTATCGACCAGAAGATGGATAATGTTAAGAGTGGGATACAAGTTTTTCAAGTCATCTAGGTCTACTGGCTGGAACTTCTTCTTATTATTGAGATAGGCCTGTTCAGTCAAGGCATTTGATTCATAATTCTCTCTGGTTCTCTCTGATATCCTTCTGAGAGAGACCTCCTGAGGGCACTGTGTTTGTTGAATAACAAAAACCTTATTATGGTTTGCGGCTATCTGTGCAGCCCTCTTTCTGAGCGCCTGCGTGATAAAGGTGGCATCCAAGATTATCCCTTTACCCTTACTTGCAAGCTCATCTGCACACGAGAACATTTTCTTGTAGACAAGCTCCCTTTTTCCCATGTTTGATGCGACCTTCTCATCAAAGATGTCCTCACCTTTTAGCACCTCAAGTCTGATCAGGTCTGTCCTCAGCATTTGATAGCCCTTAAGTTCAGCTATTACCTCCGTTGTTTCTGTTTTGTAGGAAGCCGGGAGGCCGCATGCTATAAGGACTGTTTGAGGCACTAATTCTCTTTTTATGAACCCTACAAAATCTTCTTTCATATGTACCTTATTCTTCTCCGAACTGCGTACTCCTTGCTGCCTGCTCTATACAGGCTGTTGCCGAAATTCCTTTGAGCAACAGCCCTATATATACGAGCTTGCAAGCTGGAAGTATCTTTTTGCTGTTTGTACCGCTTCCTCCTTTTTTTCCGCACTGATGTTTTCATCATCAACCTGAAAGCTGGTCACCTTGCCCCTCACATAAGCTCGGTAAACCTTATAAAAGGTAAGCAGGGAATCCACCTCGATTTCACCTGCTTTTTTTTTGTAGAAATCCCACAGTTCCTTAGAAAACGCATCACCCCCGTGATATTCCAGATCCATCAGAAGGAAGGCAATATCGCCAAGATTATCAGTATACCTAAACCGGTCGTTAAATTCAATGCAATCGAATATGGGGAGATCTTGGGTGAAGCAGATGTGTTCCATATGAAGATCACCATGACAGTCCCTAATCCTTTTTGCCTTGATCCTTTCCCAGAAAAGCTCGCTGTGTCCATGGTAGAAATCCGCAGTCCATCTCTTGAGGGCTTGAAAGTCTTTTTTTTGAATTGTTATTCCAATAAATTTTTCGGTCTGTTGAAAATTCTCATCAGTGTTGATGGCAAAAGCTTCTGGCTCACCATATTTATCAATATCTGAGGAATTGCGAGAAGTTAAATGAAATTTTGCAAGTACACTGGCAAGTTTTTCTAAGTGGTGAGTCTCCAGTTTTCCCTGAAGAAACAGGGATTTCATGAGCATTTGTTCAGGGAGTCTCTTCATCTTAACAGCATATTCTACAGCCCCTCTACCTTGGTTCGCGATTCTATAGATCTTACCATCATACAGGATTGGTAAAACACCGATATACACATCCTTTGATAATCGTCTGTTGAGAATGATTTCCTGCTCACAGCAATAGCGTCTCTTCTCAAGGGTTGAAAAGTCTAAAAACCCAAAATTTACCGGCTTTTTTACCTTATAGACAAATTCATCTGCCAGAAAAACCACAGAGATATGGGTTTGAATAACAGAGATTTTTTCTGTTCTATCCGGAAGAGACGCTGGATTTGAAAGGTCATCAAGCATAGAAGACATTTTTGTCTCCTCAAATGCAGTAATCAGCCGCTGTTTCTGTGTCACACAGCGTTTCCCTTTGTTGCGAGCATACTAAAGATCTGTTAAACGTGGGTCAAGGATAAAATTGGTAAACCAGGTTGACTTTGTTTTTGATCTAATCTATGTAATCTGTCAGTTATCACTTGTCATTTGCTAGTTCTATTTCTAAGCCTTTACTAATTACGGATTTCAAGGTTTAACTGCAACATATAGGATAAAACTCGACAAACTCAATGAACACAACGAACTCAACAAACTCAAAAATAACCGAGGCAGCCGATTTTTTAAGAGAAAGGATAAAAAAGGAACCTCTCATTGGGATGATTACAGGTACCGGTCTGGGATCCCTGACCGAGAAAATGGATGTCGACCTCCGCCTTCCTTATAAAGAAATACCCAATTTCCCGATCTCCACTATTAAGGGGCATAAAGGCACGCTTGTTTCCGGCAGACTAGCCAACAAATCGGTCATAGCCATGGAGGGACGATTTCATATCTATGAGGGCTATTCGCCTAAAGATATTACCTTCCCCATAAGAGTGATGTCAAAAATTGGTATCAATTACCTTTTTATCTCCAGCGCCACAGGTGGTTTGAACCAGCAGTTCGAACCCGATGATTTAATGATTGTGACCGACCACATCAATCTCACCGGAAATAATCCGTTACTCGGCCCTAACTTGGATCAATTTGGGCCCCGTTTTCCGGATATGTCCGAAGTTTATGACCAGGATTTGATCACTCTTGCCAGAGAAAAGGCCTTAGAGACAGGTATTTCTCTCAGGCAGGGTGTGTATGTGGGCGTCCTTGGCCCAAGCCTTGAAACACCGGCAGAGACTAGTTTTTTGAGAATGATTGGGGCTGATGCGGTAGGCATGTCCACCGTATCAGAAGTCATTGTGGGTGTACATTGTGGTCTTAAGATAATGGTCATTGTCGCTATAACCAATGTACACCGACCCGAAGCCACGGAAAAGATCTCCATTGAGGAGGTTATCGCTTCTGCCGAAAAGGCCGGGCCAAAGCTCGCGCTTTTGTGGGAAAAGATTATCAGCGCTCTGCCCTGAAAAGAAGGAAATTTCTCTATGGGACGATTTGATATTCTGATAACAAACGGAACCATTTTATCAATGGACCCCCAGAATTCAATCATCAAGGGAGGTTTCCTCGGTATCAAGGGAAATACCATTTCATATATTGGGGGTGGTGATGATGAATTTGAAGCGAAAAAAATTATAGATGCAAAGGATGGCCTGATACTTCCTGGTCTTATCAATAGTCATACCCATGCAGCAATGACTCTTTTCAGGGGTCTAGCAGACGATCTTCCCCTTATGGAGTGGTTGAATAACTACGTTTTTCCTGTGGAAGGGAAGATGGATGCTGATTTTGTGAGGGTGGGGAGCCTTCTGGCATGTGCGGAGATGATACTGTCAGGAACCACGACCTTTTGTGATATGTATCTTTTTGAAGAGGAGGTAGCTAAGGCTGCAAAAGAGTCTGGAATGAGATGCCTTGTTGGAGAGGTCCTCTACGATTTTCCCTCACCAAACTATGGATCAGTGGAAAAAGGATTTGCGTATACCGAGGGGTTGATCGAAAGATGGAAGGAAGACCCCCTGGTAGATATAGCAGTTGAGCCGCATTCTCTGTTTACTTGCGGGGTGGACCTCTTACATAAAGCAAACGATTTGGCCCTTAACAGTGACGTTCCCCTTATACTCCATGTGGCAGAAACAAGAGCAGAGCTGGAGCAGATCGAAAAACAATATGGTAAACGCCCTGTTCAGCATCTAAAGGATCTCGGTCTTCTGGGCCCTCATCTGATTGCTGATCACTGTGTGTATATAAACGAATCGGAAATAGAGGTGCTTGCAGAGCATAAGGTCAGTGTGGTTCATAATCCAGAGAGCAACATGAAACTTGCATCAGGCTTTGCCCCCGTACCTGAGATGATAGCAAAAGGGGTAACGGTCGGTTTGGGTACTGACGGGTGTGCCTCCAATAACAATCTGGATCTTTTCGCTGAGATGGACATGGCGGCAAAACTCCATAAGGTAAACAAACTGGACCCCACGGTAATGGATGCCGAAACACTTTTTAAGATGGCAACTATAGATGGTGCCAGGGCACTTGGGCTTGAGAAGGTAACCGGATCGTTAGAGGTTGGTAAGAGGGCTGATTTGATAATAATTGATACTAAGAAGCCTCACCTTATTCCCATGTATAATCCCTATTCTCACCTCGTATATGCTGCTGGTGGCCATGATGTGAAACATTCGATTATAAACGGGAGCATCGTTATGGAGGATAGAAAGTTGCTTACTTTAGAGGTTGAAGATATTATGGAGCAAGCAAAAGAACAATCTCATAGGGTAAGGGAATGGGTGGGTTAGATCATGTTTTACCTTTAATCCTAATCAATTTTCATCGCCTTCTCTAGCTCCTTGATTTCCTGAGTGATTTGAGCTCTTTCTTCTTCCGTTAGGTTTTCTTCCCCTAATCTTCTCTTGAGTCCCAAAAGCTTCATCTCAGACTGATAATCTTTGCACGTATATTCCATGCCTATAAACCCCTTGAGTACGATTGTCTTCTCATGATCCACCTGGTAAATGCATAAGATTGAGAAATGACAACAGGCGCAAGCCACAGAAAGCCCATCAAACCATGTTTTTCCAAAGATTTTGCGAGGTTCACGATATAGATTACCGGTTCCATTATTACGGCAAGGAAACCAACAATCAACAATGTTGCTGTTTCAAATTCATCATGTTTTTCAGCAAGATACTCATTTTCAAAGTCACGAACGATTGGTCTGGCAAGTGGGGTGATATGGATAATTGTGGTGGCACCCAGCAAGCCATAAAAGGCCGATCTGGTTATCTTTATGATGTTATCACTGAAATTTCCTTTCATGTATTGCCCTCAAAAAAACTTTGATGTCTGCTCAATCGCTGGCTGTGCTGCCCTTCGGCTGCATGGCTAACAAGAATGAACCCGCCCTACCCTACTATTCCATAATATCATAAAAAAATTACTTAAACCTCCTATTAACCAACATTAAGTGAGTAGTCGTTCACGTTCTAAAAGAGGTCATGGCTGTTTTTGAAAGGCGATATCTCAAAAAAAGTTCCACCATGTTTTGCAGTGGTCAAAATATGTGGGGTTTACACCTCGGAAGCCCTGGGAGTCTCTGTCTGGTTCATCTAATAAACCCCACATATTTGACCACATCCCTTGACCCTTATAGATAGCGCCTTGAGAAAATTGGAATGACCTCATAGAGGTGACTATGTACAGGTTCTCTAGCCAATATATCCTTTAACCACTCTTGCCCCTTTGACACATATCATTGTTGTGGCTTTTACTGTTGCAGCACTTCAATACATTTTGGGTTAAATAGAACTTTCCTTCCATTTCAATTCTTTGGTAGATTACAAAATGGTAGTTCTTTTTGAGGTCTGGAACTTGCCAGGTAGCATCTGCCTTAGATAGCGAACGTAATTAGTCAATAAGAAGCGGGTCTGGTTATAAGCAAGGAGATGGAAGCCCCTTTCACACCCCTTTATCTCAATAGATACGGAAAAAACTACCCCTGAAGAGAGCTTTGAGGCTATATCAGCGTCGAATGGGAAATACTTTAACCTCCCTATCAAAGGTCTAAAGGGTTTGATTAGAAATGGGATTAATGCCTGGCCTGCTATTATGTATGAGACCTTTGGTCCTGAAGGCATAGGAAAGATTAATCACAGATCAAAAGAGTATGAAATGAGGCCAGAAGAATTGGAGATAGAGTACCTAAAGACCTACCCTTTTGTGCTTGAGAACCTGAAAAAACGTTCAGTTTCCTTACGTACACAGTGAAGAGGCGAAGTTTTCAGAAATATACTTGTAGATTGGTATCACATCGCAATAATAAAGAACCCCGCCTTTTAAGGCGGGGTTCTTTACTTCACAGAGGTTATGCGGCCATCTGTCATTTTTATGAGATCAGCAGGGCTGAGTCTAAATACTGCGTTTGGAGTGCCCGCAGCTGCCCAGATCTCCTCAAATTGCAGCAAATCTTCATCAATAATAGTCTCCAACCGCTCGCGATGAGCGATGGGGGGAACACCACCAATAGTAAAGCCAGTCTTTTGACGGACAAAATCGGCATCCGCCATCTTTACTGGTTCGGATAGAAACTCACTAATCTTCTTTTCGTTCACGCGATTTGGACCACTAGCGATAACTAAGATGGCTTTGTTTGTGCGCTTTCCTTTGAATATGAGTGATTTGGCAATCTCCTCAACCTTGCACCCGATAGCTTGGGCCGCTTCTGCGGCGCTTCGTGCGGTTTGCGATAGTTCGATTACTTTATGTGGAAACCCAAGAGTTCTGAGGGCAACCTGGACTTTTTGTGCATGTGGACTTAACGGGTGGGACATTTCTGCTCCTCCTTGGCTAAAGACTGTGGCGCTCCCCTACCCCACCAGAGACATGTCTAGCAACGCTACTAAGTAGAGCATTTTATTGCTTGCATTGGATATAAGTGAGAAGGGTCTAGGATGGTCATGAGGTTTTTTCTTCTGTTCCGAGGCTCCCAGCCTGGTCTTTTCTACGACTTATCAACAGGGGATTCTTTGCCCCCTCCTCATTCCCTTCGACAGGCTCAGGGCTGCGGCTTCCCCCACTGATAAGTCGTGAAAAGGACAGCGGCCTCCCACCAGTCACAACAGAAAAGACCTCATGCCCCTCCCGATATTGCAAACTATTTGATGCTTTCAGTAGTAACTATTTTTTGACACATCGAAAATATCTTAGACAGGAGACATTCAATACAACCTGGGAATGCTTCGGGTTTATTGCTTGGCCTGGTTTGCCACTGCCTCAGCGGCCTTTTTTGCAGCGTCTGGATCTCCTAAGTAGTAATGCTTAATTGCTCTTAGATCATTATCTAATTCGTAAACCAGGGGAATACCTGTTGGTATGTTGAGACTTACAATGTCTTCTTTTGAGATATTATCCAGATACATGACCAGGGCTCTTAGGCTGTTCCCGTGAGCTGCGATCAAGATCCTTTTTCTCTCTTTGAGACTTGGAACAATAGTGTTGTGCCAGTAAGGCAAGAAACGCTCAACAGTGTCCTTTAGGCATTCAGCGAGAGGGATTTCCTCTTCTCTAAGATCTGCATACCGGGGATCATTGCCGGGATACATGGCGTCGCTTTTATCAAGTCCGGGCGGTCTGATGTCATAGCTGCGTCGCCATATAAGAACCTGATCAGCACCGTGCTTTGCTGCGATTTCTGACTTGTTCAGCCCCTGCAAGGCACCGTAATGCCTTTCGTTTAACCTCCAGGTTCGGTATACTGGGATCCATATTAAATCCATGTCCTCTAGGATAATCCACAGCGTCTGGATAGCTCGCTTAAGGACAGAGGTATAAGCAATATCAAAGGTATACTTCTCTTCTAATAGGAGTCTGGCAGAGGACTTTGCCTCTTGCCTACCTAAATCGGAAAGACCTACATCTATCCATCCGGTGAATCTATTTTCCAGATTCCACGTGCTTTGGCCATGCCTAACAAGGACTAATTTAATCATAGTTAAACATCCTGTTGCTTATGTACTAAAATAACCTCAGTTCTGAGGGGAAAAGACTATTTCAATATGATCATATACCAGTTCGAATATATGATTTCAAACTGATTGAAGGCAGATGAGTTATTTTGCTGAATACGCCCCCGTTTTTCCCTCTGGTTACGAGTTAGATGTGGAGATTCCGAATTCACCGTTCTGGTCAGTATAACCTATTGCCAGATGAGTAAATTCACCCTGTCTGTATTGACTTTGCTAGTTTTGGATACTATAGTTTCAACTTGGAAGTGGAAAGCTCACTGGTGGGGCTCCCGGACTTCAAATCCGGTGTGTCGCGACGAAAATCGGGACAGGTGGGTTCGATTCCCATGCACTTCCGCCAATACGGATTTCAAGGAGTGAGCCATTTTTGCTTGACTCCTTTTTTGTGTCAATTTCTTCGAATGTACAGCAGATGTTTCTCGATTATTGCGAAAAAACTTCTTAAAGTTAGTTACTTAGGAAATATCATTGAAGTTAGATATGAACTATTTTAAAGCTGAAAAATCATTTTCTTGGCGCCCATATCTTCGCTGACATAAAAGCCATCTTCACTTCTCCTTTTTCCATTGCCACTTACTGTTGCTGTTTAGCCTTTTCAATGAGGGGCATAAGCAGTTGATAGGTAGATTTAACGGTTTTCTGCACATCTGGCATATGGGGACCTTCTTTCCCTCCGGAGCCATAAGTCTTAATATGATTTTCGAGAAGTGTGCGGAGGTCATTGGCTTCATCGATCCATTCATTATACTTTTGATTTGCGCTGACCTTTCCCGAATGGGGATCAGTAATAATTTTTGGGGGGATAACCTTCAGTCTTCCGTATCTTATTTGAACTTCAGCTTTCAAGGCTTCGGCCTTTTGCACCTCCCGCTTTTTCTGTTGCAATTCCCCAATGATGTTGTTGGCATAACCTTCGAATGGAAGATTCGGTTTATATTCAGGATCTTGTGGATCAGTTTCATTCAGCCATTCATCAATGAGCCCATGAGAATACAAGTCAATAATATTTTTTCTGAGAGGCATTAGGTTTTCCACCTTTGTCAGGCCGTTTCTTTCCCTACAAGCGTTTCGAGATCTAAGCTCCTCATTAATTGCCTGATGTAACTCCTCTTGTGAGCTAACAGAAGTGGAAAAAGAAAGCCATTTTTTTATACCTTCGTCATCAAGACCCCTGCTTTCGAGCATCTTTAAGAGTTCGTCTTGTTCAGGAGCTACGCCCTCTTTCCAGGTATCGTCCGATTGGCGCTTCTTTTCCGCCTGAGCCATTTTTTTCTTCTTATTCTCAATGGCTTCTCGGATTTCATTAAGTGAAAAGCTATCATCAACAAAGGTAATCCCCAGTTCTTTACACTCTATAAGCAATTCTTCCCTCTTAGCCATTTTGTATCCTCCCTTATGGTCTTTCCATGACTTTGGAAAAGATCTCCTGATATTTACATAACGACTTTTGTTAACCCATGCACAGCACAAATGTCTTCAAGGTTGGCGTTGGTGGCGACTATTATTCTACAACTGCTGTCCCTCATTACTGTAGCTGGCCAGACATTTGAGTTTCCACCGATTTCGATGTCACCGGTGACAGAGGCGACATCGCCCACAAATTACGCATTTTCATATAGGCACAGGAAAGAGTACCAAAGATATGCTTTTATTTCATCAATTAAATCTACAAATGCTAAAGGTAATTGCTCTGCCTACGCATTATACGCATCTTGCCTCTATTATTCGGCAAATTGTGCACATTCCGGTTGCAGGAACAAAGGGGAGCCAAATGTCTTGAAATTTTTACGAGTAATGGTAGAATATTAAAAAAGTCAAGCTGGTTAAAGGAATCAGTTCAGTTGGTGCACACCGGGAGTCGAGGAACTTGGAATGCCTAAGCTCAGTGTGATTAAAGGACCCATAAAGGGGCAAACTTTTAATTTTGTAGGAGATACCGTCTTTATCGGTAGGTCCTCACGGAATGATATCCAGATTAATGACTCAGGGATCTCAAGGAAGCAGATCAAGATATTCTTAATAGGGGGAAAATTCTTTGTCGAGGATTTAAAAAGCACTAACGGGACCTTGATTAACGGTAAGATGATTGCACCAGGAGAGGGCTTTGAGGTAGGGGACGGAGATACCATCTCAATGGGGGGTACCGTGCTGAAGCTATGTGAGGTTCCTACAGCCAAGACTTTGGTAGCAATGGCTTTGGAAAACAAACAACATCGGTTCTCGTCAAAGGGAAAGGATCGGCTACCTAAGGACCGGCGCTCGAAGTCACCCAGAAATTTGGAATTGATTTACAGGATCACAGAACTCTTAAGACAGTCGATAACAATTAATGAGTTTCTTGAGAAAGTATTAGGATACCTCTTTGAAACGCTCCCAAGGATTGATCGGGCGGCCATTCTTCTGTGTGAAGGTGAGAAAAGGCAGATAAAAGAAGTGATTGCCAAGTCCAGACAAGATCAAGACACCAAAACCATCCATTACAATAGAACTGTAGTGGAGCGGGTCATACGGAACGGCAAAGCAGTCAGGATGTCAAACACACTGTATGAACCTGAAGGTGCTCTCTCTGGGGATATGGCAACCTCAAAGATCAGATGCGTGCTGTGTGTCCCAATGATAGTCAAGTCACAGATCTATGGTACAATCTATGTGGACTCGCTCCGGGGACCTTACGGATTCCGTAGGGATGACCTCTTGTTGCTCAACAGTCTAACTGGCTCAGTCGCTGTTGCCATAGAAAATGCCCAATTGAAAGAAATAGGGCGTGATTGAGACAATAATACATTCGCGAGGATTCGAGTTCAGATTATTCCAAATCTTCAAGGTCCAGTTCTAAATCAATATCCTCAGAATCTTCAGAAACGTGTGGCTTTTTCTTACCAATTTCCTTTGTTACCATTTCAGACTCATCGGGGGCAGCATCCTTCGACACAGCTGGAGTTTCAGCGACATTCTCTGTGAGAGATAGATCTCCCAAATCCAGAGAGACTTCTTCTACATCAGCCTCCGTTGTTGATGGGACCTCTGTGTCTAGATGCATTTCAAGATCCTCTTCCCCGAAACTACCAGCATCACTCGCGATCCCTGCCTCTGAGGCACTATCGATACCATCGACATCACCGGTTAGGGTAGCGAGAAGAAACGGTGGGTTGTGTTTGAAAGCAGCCAGGTTCCGTTTTTTTTGTTCAGTCACAAGATCCTTGCTGCACTTTGGGCACCTTTGATTGTAATCGAAGCTGATGTAGCTACATTTAGGGCATTTCATTTCAACCTCCCAGGCACTAAAAAAACCTGCAGTACCAATTTGGATGCAGACGGATTTAGATTGTACGATACCCTCATACTAGCGTATCGGAAAAACTTCAAAAAACATAAACTTTAAAGCAGAGAAAGGCAATCCTTTTATCATTGAATTTTGGCTTGTAGTTTCGTCTGTGCGCTTGAAGTCAGGCATGGGTTATCTTCCTTCTTTTGTCACCTTGTCTCCAGTTCTATGATTGTGGCAAAACCTGAGATACCCTTCTTCAGGATCACAGCAGCGTAATCTTCTGCATCCTTCCGATTCTTGAAATTGCCAAGAGTGACCCTAAAGAACTTCCCTCTCTCAGTATCGTAAACTGGTATGATATGGACCTCATAGTCCTCTGCCAGCAATTTTTGAAAAAGGTCTTGAGCGGATTCAACCTGATTAAAAGAGGCTATATGCACGGTGAAGGTGAAGCCTCGGTCTGTGAGAGGAAGCCGGGGAAACCTGAGCTCCTGACCTATACTGATTCTGTTGATATCTCGCAACTCAGGATTATACTGCTGGACGTGTTTCAGGATAGCATCATCTGCTCGGCCATAAATAGCAGCAGCCAACTGGATCAGGGTGTCGCCCTTCTTGACAATAACGGATTTAAATGGCTCCATCTCCTTTTCGTGGGGAAGGACTTCCCTCTCTTTTGGTCCCTGCTGTTTCACCATTTCCACGGGTCTATCTTCTCTATGCTCCGCTTGAACACCAGGAGGGATTTGCTCCGCTACGTGATTTTGGTGAGCTGAATCCTCTGTTTCAAGATTTTCACCTCTTCCGATGGCTACCTGCTCTGGTTTGGGCTTATCAGAGGGGGATTGATGACTCGCCTGTTTGAGCCCAAAAATTTGCCCCAAAAGATTTTGCCCTGTCTGTGTCATGCCGACAGCCACGATAGCAATGAGAAAGCACAGGACTGCAGCCCATTTCCAATAACGAGTAACATAGCCTCGCTTTAGTTTTTCAGTCTCATAGGGCTTCGGTATTTTCTGCTCGTCTTTTGGAAAAGAGCTGTCCAAACTCAGATCTTCATGGCACTGCTTGACCATTTGGGTGGTGATTGTTTTTGTTCCCTTTGAATAACCGAGAAGCAGGGAGTTATCTGCCAGGATATTAACCATTCTCGGATATCCACCAGAGTAGTGATGAATGGCCTTGACAGCACTTTTAGGAAAAATATCATCCCCCTTTTGTGCCCCGGCTATTTTCAAACGGGTAGCCACATAGCCCCTGGTACCCTCAAGGTCCAGTGGTGGGATATGATAACGGATGCTTATACGCTGCAGAAGGGGCAGGCACTGTGGGTCCCTTAATTTTTCATTCAGCTCAGGCTGGCCTACCAGAAAGATATTGAGTAATTTTTCGTCACCCGTTTCCATGTTTGAGAGAAGCCTGATCTCTTCCAGTAATTCGAAAGAAAGCTTCTGTGCCTCGTCAATGATCAGGATGACATTTTCTTGGTGCCTCAGGCACTGTCGCAAGAATTCTTCAAACGCCACAAGAAAATCTGCCTTTGATTTGAAATGTATTTTCTTCCTAAAAACGGAAAAGGCCAGGTAATCCATAAAATCCCCTGGTGTTAGAACGGGGTTGGAAAGATGAATATACTGGACACTATCATCAAGACTGCTGAGGAGGGCATGAACCATTGTGGTTTTGCCGGTACCAATTTCTCCTGTCAGAAGAATAAACCCTTTTCTCTCCATAACCCCGTACTTCAGGAGATTTAGGGCCTCTTTATGATGTTCGCCTAAATAGAGAAACCGCGGTGATGGAGTCAGATTAAAAGGTTTTTCTCTTAGGTTGTAGAATTCTGTATACACTGGCTGCGATAATCCCCCAAGAGTTCAAATTGGATAGTCCTCGCCCAAGGTGGACCAGTTTCTGTCCTTTGGTTGACTATAACCTTACTACTCAAAATATCAACAAAAAATTGATTTTGATTATCCCATTTCTTGAGATTTATGCAGTAGAGCCAAGGATTCGGGCGTGCCCAGAGATGATTTACTGCAAAGCCCGTTCCAAAATGGTGCAAACGAGATAAGCATATTTCCGGTAAATCGCTCAGGGCGGGCCATACCATTTTTTTCATGTGGAAGCCGAATTTTGTCAGAACAGGGGTTGTGCAAAGCTCTCCCCCTTCACAGGCAGGAATTTTGGCAAGCATAACGATTTTCATCGTATGTTCTGTCAGGAAGGTCCTGTCAATCCAAAACAAGGAATAATGCACGATATAGGCTAACAAATCCGATAGGTTGGCTCTTGAATGTATGATTTTTTGCACTGGGGGCATCGACCGGGGCGGGTGAAGCGCTTCCGATTCTGAAAAACATATCCACACGCCAGACACTGGGCAGGTAGGATGACAAGGCATTTTCTTTTGGTTGATAGCGTTTGCGCAATATGGAAGAGATGCTCGTAAACCTCTTTTTCTCGGATTCTTACTGCCTGGGAGAGTTCTCTGGCACTCATCTCCCTTTCAGCTAAGAGCTCCATCATCTGCTGGCGGATCGTTTTCATTTCATCTCAAGGGATCAATTGCTACCCGGTTGGCTGTTAGAACATTTCTTTGACATAGAAGAAAAGCATGACCCCAGATAGGGCCAATTTCAGCCCCATGGCTACTATGTTTCCTATAAAGACCCCCCAACTGGCTCGCAGGGCCTTTTTGCTTTTCTTTCCAGCTAATAGCTCTCCAGACAATGCTCCAACAATTGCACCCAAGAGCATACCCCACGGGGGAAAAAATAAAAGGCCTACGAGCATTCCGATAATTGAACCCCATACACCTAATTTCGATGCTCCATACTTTTTTGCCCCGCGCACAGGAACCACGTAGTCCGAAATAGTCACTGCTAGTGTGAAAACTGCCATAATAATCAAAAAAGTCGCACTGAATGGCTCCCAATTTTTGGCATAAGAGATAATAATAAGGGCTAAAAAACTAAGTGGTGGTCCAGGAATGAGGGGTACAATACAACCGGCAAGACCGGCTAATGCGATGAGCAATCCGATAATTATCAACGCGATCGTCATTGTGGCATCCCTAGCTAAGAATCTCCTAAGTGCCAGCTCTGTTCAAAAAAAACCGGCCAGAAAAGACCGGTTTTTTGTCCCCCAGAAATCCTGTGATTTTATCGGGTCCTTTGAATGGCCTCATACCCCTTGGCCCTTAATTGCTCAGCAATCTTGCTGGTATCCTCGGTATCCAGATGAATAACAATGTCCTTTTTTCCACCCGGTGCCTCCGGAATATTTATGACATGAATCGTGATAATTCGTATACTCTCTTTATTTGCCAGGGAAACTACATCCTCAATAACTTTGTCTTCTCCCTTGCCTATGACCTCAAGCCTTGTACCAGGCAAGCCAATACCGAGCACAGGGTTGGCTATCTTATAAAAGAAATCATTGGTAGTTACGATACCCACGAGTCGTCCGCTCTCTACCACCGGCAATGCACCAACCTTCTTTTCCTGGGCTAGGGCGAGGACTTCTTCAACAGTCATGTCAGGAGTTACAGTGGCAACATTTTTCTCCATAATATCTTTTACGGGTGTATTCCCAAGCAGATAACCAATCTCCCACACGCTGAGCGTAGTGGCTTTAGAAGGGGTATAAGCCTCTAATCTATGCTCGGTAACAATTCCCACGAGCTTTCCCCTGTCTACCACCGGGAGGCGGCGTATCTTATGTGCATCCATTATTCTTTTTGCATCGGATATGGAGGTGTTGCTGGGAATATTGACTACGTTCATTGTCATGATGTCCTTTACGAACATTGGTTGGCTCCTTTTTTTAGGTTGCTATTTCTTGGGAGGTGCTTCCTTGGCCTCAAGTAGTTCAAAGAAACCAATAACAACTGCAAACGCACAGAAGTATAAACATCGGGGCCTATTATTGCAAAGGAAAAAGGTAATACTCTCCATTCAGTTTTCTCTAATTAGACGAAGTTTTGATGGGGCGAAGCCGCTAGGTTCTCATTCTCTCTTCTCCTTTTAATAATCTCTCACCATATGTATCGATAAAGATGTCGAGATCTCTCTGCCAATGGTGCATGATGTTGACCCCTTCGACCTTCAATTGTCTGTTCTCAAGGATAGAGTTAACTGGCCTGGTTGCAGGGGAAGGATACTCCTTTGAGGAACAGGGAGTAACAGGGGTCTTTATTTCCATTTTCTCTAACAGATACTTCGCCCACTCATATCTACTACAGCAGGCTTCTGCTGTGGCATGATAAACGCCGTCTTTCCTATTGTCTATCAATACCTTTATCTGCTGGGCCAGTCTATAAGACCAGGTGGGTGAGCCAAACTGATCATTCACAACCGGTATAGGTTCCTGACCTTTTTTCAGAGCAAGTCTAATTATTTTCTTGAGGAAGCTTTCTCCCCTAATGCCATAAAGCCACCCTGACCTGATAATAATGTAGTTTCTTGCATTTTGCTTTACAGCCATTTCGCTTTCCATTTTTGTTTGCCCATAAAAAGAGAGTGGGGCCATGGGATCATCTTCAAAATAGGGCTGTGGCAGTCTCTTCCGGCCATCAAATACGAAGTCGGAAGATATGTGAAC
>JAUVXZ010000004.1 GCA_030603345.1 Pseudomonadota bacterium | reverse complement strand
AGAGATGGTGATGCCCGGTGACAATGTTGCCCTGGAGGTAAATCTGATAACACCCATAGCCATGGAAAAGGAACTCCGCTTTGCTATCCGTGAAGGTGGAAAGACTGTTGGTGCAGGAGTAATAAGCGATATCGTAGAGTAAGAGAAGAAGGTCGCAATGAAGAACCAGAAGATCCGAATCAGGTTAAAGGCTTACGACCATAAGCTGTTAGATCAATCTGTCGCCGAGATTGTGGACACCGCTCGCGGAACCGGGGCAAAGATCGCTGGTCCCATACCTCTTCCAACGGAAATTAATAAATACTGTGTTTTGAGATCACCTCATGTTGATAAGAAATCGAGAGAGCAATTCGAGATAAGGACACATAAGCGGCTGATAGATATTCTTGAACCTACGCAACAGACAGTGGATGCCCTTATGAAACTGGATCTAGCTGCAGGCGTGGATGTTGAGATAAAGCTGTAGGAACAGGGAAAGATGAGCAAAGGCATTTTGGGAAAGAAGCTTGGCATGACGCGTGTTTTTCGTGAGAATGGTCAAAGCATACCGGTCTCTGCACTGGAGGTTGGCCCATGTTACATAATTCAGATTAAACAGAGCGAGAAGGATGGCTACAATGCCATCCAGATAGGATTTCAGCCAAAGAAAAAGGAACGGCTGAATAAGCCGCTCAATGGTCATCTCAGGGCAGCAGGAAAAGGGGGCTTCACCTTCTTGCGGGAGCTTCGGGTAGATGATCCTGAACCCTTTGAGCTCGGTCAGGAGATTACGAGTGAGATATTTGATGTTGGAGATCGAGTAACGGTTAGGGGTGTGAGCAAAGGGAGGGGCTTTTCCGGCGTTGTTAAACGATGGGGCTTTAGCGGAGGAGATACTAGTCACGGTTCCCGTTCCCACAGAGTTCCGGGCTCAATTGGTGCGAGTGCGACTCCGAGCAGGGTGATGAAGGGGAAAAAGCTCCCTGGCAGGATGGGCAATCAAAGGGTGACCGTTAAGAATTTGAGGGTCGTTGATGTCATAAGGGAAAAGAACCTGATTCTTGTAAAAGGAGCAGTTCCTGGCAGCAAAGGGGGCTTGGTGGAGGTAATGAGAACTGGTTAGTCCGACCCGCGGCAGAGAGCCAGGTTATTTTTCGAAAGGGATCGAGAAGGTTGGGGTAATGACCCGTATAGACATATACAATGTAGACGCGGAGAAGATTTCGCAGCGAGATATCAGGGACGATATCTTTACTGTTCCTATTAGAGAAGATATTCTTCATGAGGTGGTGCTGAGCCAGTTGGCTCATCGTCGTTCTGGTAGTGCGTCGACCAAAAGTAGATCAGAGATACGGGCGAGTGGCAAAAAACTATGGCGGCAGAAAGGTACGGGTAGGGCCAGGGTTGGGGCGGCCTCCTCTCCCCTGCGGAGGGGTGGTGGCGTTACTTTTGGGCCTACACCGAGAGATTACTCCCTAAAGGTGAACAGAAAGGTAAGAAAGGCAGCCTTGCGGATGGCCTTGGCCGATAAGTTTAAAACAGGACAGGTTATCGTAGTTGATGATTTTCAACTTGAGGAGATTAAGACAAAGAGACTCGCTGAGATCTTGCAGAACTTTAAGGCAGACAGCGCTCTCATCGTTTCGGAAAAACCAGATGAGATCCTTGAGAAATCTTCCAGAAATATTCCAAACGTTAAACTTCTCAGGGCTGAAGGTCTCAATGTGTATGATATCTTGCATTACGAATATCTGCTATTTGTTGAACCTGCTTTGGGCATAGTTGAGGAGGGCCTCGCTCGGTGATTGATTCTTATCAGGTACTAAAAAGACCTCTGGTAACAGAGAAAGGTACAAAACAAAAAGAGCAATCCAATCAAATAGCGTTTGAAGTGGATAGGCGGGCTAACAAGATTTTGGTTAGGAATGCTGTTGAGAACATATTCAAGGTGAAGGTTCTCGGTGTAAAGGTGATAAATGTTAAGGGTAAAGAGCGCCGGATAGGAAGGAATGTGGGGAAAAAGCCAGATTGGAAAAAGGCGATTGTAAGAATTGCCCCAGGTGAGACTATTGAATTTTTTGAGGGGGTCTAACGAGGCGTATGGCACTGAGAAAGAACAATCCAACCTCCCCGGGAAGGCGGTTCCAGACAGTGTCTACCTTTGCTGAGCTTACGCGTACCAAGCCAGAAAAGGGCCTATTGAGGCCAATAAAGAGGTCTGGCGGGAGAAATTTTGCGGGCCGGATAACCTCCAGATATATAGGAGGAGGTCACAAGAGGAGATATAGGGTCATCGATTTCAAAAGGAATAAGGATAACGTTCCTGCAAGAGTAGCGTCCATAGAATATGACCCCAATCGGTCTGCAAGGATTGCCCTTCTTCACTATTTAGATGGCGAGAAGCGCTATATACTGGCCCCTGACAAATTACAGGTTGATGATCGCATAGAATCTGGAATAGATGTAGATATCAGAACAGGGAATACGTTGCCCTTAAGAAATATTCCTCTTGGCACCCATATACATAACATAGAATTACAGAGAGGTGGTGGCGGACAATTAGCGAGAAGCGCAGGGGGATATGCTCAATTGGTTGCCAAGGAAGGAGGCTATGCGCAGATTAGGCTGCCTTCGGGTGAGGTTAGAATGATCTTGTTGGATTGCCGGGCCACCATTGGTGAGGTCGGGAATCTAGATCATGAGAATATTTCCTTGGGTAAGGCGGGAAGGGCCTCGTGGTCCGGAAGAAGGCCGCATGTAAGAGGTGTAGCTATGAATCCGGTTGATCATCCACTGGGAGGTGGAGAAGGGAAGTCGTCAGGAGGGAGGCATCCAGTTACCCCTTGGGGGGTTCCTACGAAAGGCTACCGGACGAGGCGCGCTAAAAAAAGCGATAGACTGATTATCAAGAGAAGGAAGTAGGAAAGGAGAAAGGCTTGCCACGCTCAGTAAAGAAGGGACCGTTTGTTGATGAGAGTTTGATGAAAAAGGCAAAACGGGTCACGGAGGAGAACTCCCACCAGGTCATTAAGACATGGTCGAGGCGGTCTACTGTTTTACCCGAGTTTATTGGGCTGACATTTGCTGTACATAACGGAAAAAAATTCGTTCCAGTATTCATAACCGAGGATATGGTGGGGCACAAATTCGGTGAGTTTTCGCCCACGAGGACATTTTACAGCCATGCTGGAGGCGATAAGAAATCACGCCTAAAGGGGAAGAAATAGTAAGCGGAAAGACGGACACAAGACCAGGGAAGGTTAGACTACGAGATGGAAGTGAGGGCTATTGCGAAATATATACGGGTATCTCCTCGGAAGGTTAGATTACTTATGAGGGAGATAAAGGGAAAAAAGGTTGAAGAGGCACTTAACCTCCTTACCTTTGCTCCCCAAAAAGGGGCCCCTATCTTGCGCAAGTTAATCAATTCCGCTGTAGCCAATGCTGGCCAGTATCCTGATCTTGATGTCGATAATCTGTTTATAAAGCAAATAGTTGCTAATGAAGGACCAACCCTCAAACGGTTTAGGCCAAGAGCTATGGGTCGGGCAACAAGGATAAGAAAGAGAACCAGTCATTTGACGGTCATACTTGATGAGAAATAGCACTGTGAAGAGCGCCTAAGTCCTTCGATTCATAAGTTCGATGACGAACTTATTCACTCAGGACTTAGCGCTGCCCTCGGCCATGAGCTCGAGGCCGAATGGCTCGGGCCGAATGGAGTGAGCAACATCTCTGAAACAATTCGTAAAAATACGTCACGGTATTTGCGAATCGAAGCACTAAGGATCATAAAACACACAGAAACGTCAGCAGGGGGCTTTAGTGGGCCAAAAAGTACATCCAGTAGGATTGAGATTAGGCATTAACAGAACCTGGAATAGCAGGTGGTTTGCTGGTTCGGAGTTTGCCTCACTTGTCGTAGAAGATCAGGAGATCCGGAGGTTTTTGAAAAAACGGCTTCATCAGGCTGGGGTCTCCAACATAGAGATTGAGAGAGCGGCTAACAAGGTTAGGCTGAGGATTTATACATCCAGACCCGGGATAATCATCGGTAAGAGAGGGGTAGAGATAGAAAATCTTAAAAAGGAAATCGAGACCAAAATAAGGCGGGAGGTCTTTATTGATATCAAAGAGGTGAGAAGGCCGGAATTAGAAGCCCAGTTAATCGCGGAGAACATAGCGATGCAGTTGGTTCGTCGGGTGGCCTTTCGGAGGGCCATGAAAAAGAGTGTTGCTTCGGCCATGAGGTTTGGCGCTCAGGGTATAAAGATTTCCTGTAGCGGTAGGTTGGGTGGCGCTGAGATGGCGAGGAGAGAATGGTACAGAGAGGGTAGGGTGCCATTGCATACCCTGAGGGCAGATATAGACTATGGATTTACTGAAGCCTTTACCACGTACGGAGTAATAGGAGTAAAGGTAACCCTCTGTAAGGGTGAGATTTGGCCTAATAAGATGGAATAGAAAGGGAATCGTATGCTCAGCCCGAGAAAGGTTAAACATAGAATGGTGCAAAAGGGGCGGATGAGGGGTAAGGCCTATCGAGGGTCGGATATTGAGTTTGGTGATTTTGGTCTCCAGGCAGCAGAGTGTGGTTTTATGTCCGCAAGGCAGATCGAGGCTGCAAGGATAGCAATCACGAGATATGTAAAGAAGGGCGGCAAGATATGGATACGGGTTTTTCCGGATAAGCCTATCACTAAGAAGCCTGCTGAAACCAGAATGGGTAAAGGTAAGGGCAATTTTGAAGGTTGGGTAGCAGTGATAAAACCTGGCAGGGTTTTATATGAGATAGAAGGCGTTGGCAGAGAGGTAGCACGAGAGGCCTTCCGGTTGGCTGGCAATAAGCTACCATTTGCTACGAAATTCTTGACGAGGAGTTCCTAGCGCCGTGAAAGCAGCAGAGCTACGGGAGTTGAGTATTCAAGAATTGATGGAGCGGGAGAAGGAGTCAAGAAAAGCGCTGTTTAACCTTCGATTTCAGATGGGGGCGGGCCAATTGAGTAACCATACTGCTCTAAAAAAGGCGAAAAGGGACATTGCTCGGATAAAGACGGTATTGAACCAGAAATATGCCAACAAAGATAAAGATAAAGCTGAGGCCGAGGATGGAGATACGCGGTAAAAGAAAAGAGATGACTGGCATTGTCTTAAACAGCAACATGGATAAGACTGTGAGGGTCTTAGTTGAGAGATTGGCCAAGCATAAGAAATATAAAAGGTACATCAGGTACCGGGCGAAATATCTGGTACATGACCCCCACAATAGGTGCCAGACAGGCGATAAGGTGAGAATAATTGAATCCCGCCCTTTGAGTAAGTTGAAAAGATGGAGAGTTTCAGAGATTTTGGAGACAGGTGACTAATAGAGCGTTTCTTCTATTTTCCATGGGTTTTACAGCACCAGGTTTTTTATTAAAAGAGATAATCGCTATGATCCAGGCTGAGACAATATTAAATGTGGCTGATAATTCAGGTGCCAAGAAATTGTACTGCATAAAGGTTCTCGGCGGCACAAGGAGAAGATACGCACGAGTAGGTGATGTTATTGTGGTATCTGTTAAGGAGTCTTTGCCTAATAGCAAAGTAAAGAAGGGTGATGTTTTAAGGGCGGTTATCGTCAGAACAGTCAAGGAGATTAGGCGGGATGATGGTTCATACATCAAGTTCGATGAAAACTCGGCGGTATTAATCAGTCCACAAAATGAGCCGATTGGAACGCGAATTTTCGGACCTGTTGCCAGGGAGTTGCGGGCAAAAAGGTTTATGAAGATAATCTCTCTTGCCCCTGAGGTGCTGTAACTGGTTTCAAGGGTATCTATTATGGCCAAACAGAAGTTTCACATAAGAAAGAATGATAAGGTAATGGTAATTGCTGGCAAAGAAAAGGGGAAGATCGGCTCGGTTTTGAAGGTGATTCCCGAAAAAGAAAGGGCTATAGTAGAAAAACTAAATATGGTCAAAAGGCATACCAGACCTGGAGGTAAAGGCAGTAAGGGTGGTATTGTTGAAAAAGAAGGCCCCATTCGTCTATCCAACCTTATGCTTGTCTGTGGCAAATGTGCCGAGATAGCAAGGATAGGTAACAAGGTACTCGAGGATGGCAGCAAGGTCAGGTTTTGCAAAAAGTGCGGGGAGTTTTTAGACAAGTAATACTATGTTCCCTTTGTCTTATTAAGTGCATACGCTCGGTTACTTGTGGTGTGAGCAATGCAAACCAGTAAAACGAATCAAACGAATTAAACCAACTATTTGCTATGTCTCGGTTAAGGGAAAAATATGTCAGAGAAATCGTACCGGCTTTTATAAAAGAGTTTGGCTATCGAAATATCATGGAGGTACCAAAACTTGTTAAGGTGGTTCTCAACATGGGACTCGGTGAGGCAATACACAATATCAAGGTACTAGATTCAGGGGTTGACGAACTGGCAGTTATTGCTGCTCAGAGACCTGTGGTTACCCGAGCTAAGCAGTCCATTGCGGGATTTAAGCTGAGAGAAGGGATGCCCATTGGGTGTATGGTCACCCTGCGAAGGGAGAGGATGTACTATTTTTTAGATAAGCTCTTCAATGTAGCCCTCCCCAGAGTTAGAGATTTTCGAGGTTTATCAGATAAGGCCTTTGATGGTCGAGGTAATTTTACACTCGGCATTAAGGAGCAAATTATTTTTCCCGAGATCAACTATGACAAAATTGATCAGGTAAAAGGCCTTAATATTACTATTGTTACAACCTCCAGAACAGATGCAGAAGCTCGTTTTCTTCTTGCGAGGATGGGATT
Source organism: Pseudomonadota bacterium (assembly GCA_030603345.1). GTDB lineage: Bacteria > Desulfobacterota > DSM-4660 > Desulfatiglandales > B25-G16 > JADFWK01. The sequence continues at coordinate 33,560 of JAUVXZ010000004.1, read as the reverse complement.
GCTATTTCGGAGGTGAGAAAGGGGTTGTTTTGGCAAGAAAATCCTTGATTGCAAAGGCGAAGAGAACACCAAAATTTTCTGCTCGCAGGTATAACAGGTGCCCTCTCTGTGGCAGAAGCAGAGGCTTTTTGAGAAGATTTGGAATTTGTCGGATTTGCTTCAGAGGTTTGGCCTCACGAGGCGATATACCAGGAGTTACTAAATCCAGTTGGTAGAAGAGTAGTAAGGGAGACAAAGGATGACGATGACTGATCCTATTGCTGATATGCTCACCAGGATTAGAAATGCGATTATGGCTTCATACGATGAAGTAGAGATCCCGTGCACAATGATTAAGGTTAATATAGCCAAGATATTAAGATTTGAAGGCTACATCAGAAACTACAAGATAATCAAAGATGACAAGCAAGATCGTCTCATAATCTACCTGAAATACGGAGAGGACAAAGACCCGGTTATTAAAGGTCTTGAAAGGGTAAGCAAGCCGAGCTGCAGGGTATATACACGATGTAAAAAAATCCCTAAGGTACTAAATGGTCTTGGGATCAATATCGTATCAACCTCTAGAGGGGTAATGACCGACAGAGAGGCCAGAAAAATGGGAATAGGGGGAGAGATTATTTGCTCGGTTTGGTAGCAATAGCCCGTCAAGACCTGATCCAGCAGCAGAGAGTCTGAAGGCAATGTCAAGAGTAGGAAAAAAGCCGATTATGGTGCCAAAAGGGGTAGAAATTACCTTTGATGGTACTATGTTATTGGTGAAGGGACCGAAGGGGGAGTTGCGACGCCTGATTCATCCTAAGGTCCAATTAGATATCGATGGTTCACAGATACTGGTGACCAATGCTGATAACTCGAAAGAATCTCGCTCACTGTATGGTCTTTTTCGTTCACTGATAGCTAACATGGTTCTGGGTGTTACCGAGGGATTTAAGAAGACCCTTGAGGTAATTGGTGTGGGGTATAGGGTTGAACGTTCAGGTGACCAGCTGGTTTTTCATCTCGGGTATTCGCACCCTATTGCCTATGATATTCCCACGGGAATTGATGCCCAGATTGATCAAAGGAACAGGGTGGTATTGAGTGGGATCGATAAGGAACTCTTAGGGAGTACAGCAGCCAAGATTAGAGGTTTTAGAGCCCCCGAGCCGTATAAAGGAAAGGGGGTCAAATATTTTGAAGAAAAAATTAGACGGAAGGCCGGAAAGACAGGAGTAAAAAAATAGATTGGTTTTTCGGTTAGTGACCCATTATGATTTCTGTTACAGACAAAAGAGATGCTCGGTTAAAAAGGAAGAAGAGGGTAAGAAAGAAGATACAAGGAACGCCCGAACGACCACGGTTGACTGTTTTCAAGACAGCGAAGCACATATATGCTCAAATCATAGATGACACAACTGGCAGAACCCTGGTGTCAGCAGCAACTGTCTGTAAAGACGTCAAGCCTAAGGTCAAAGGTATTGGCGGTAATATAAAGGGGGCAGTATTGGTCGGTGAGTCAATCGGAAAAAAAGGTAAGGCAAAGGGCATAAAAGAGGTTGTTTTTGACAGGGGCAGCTTTCTTTATCATGGAAGGGTTAAAGCGCTTGCCGATGCTGCGCGAGAAAAGGGACTGATTTTTTGATAAGGGCAAAAAGGAGCAGTAATTGATCAAAGAAGACGAAGACGCACAACTTGTTGAGAAGGTTGTCTATATCAACAGAGTTGCAAAAGTCGTAAAAGGAGGTCGCAGGTTTAGCTTCAGCGCTATTGTTGTGATTGGCGATGGCAATGGTACGGTTGGCACCGGATTGGGCAAGGCGAATGAGGTCCCAGAAGCGATAAGAAAGGGAGGGGAACGGGCCAAAAAAGATATGAGAGCCGTTTCACTTTTAGAGGATTCCATTCCACATGAGATAATCGGAGTTTCCGGTTCGAGTTCTGTTTTACTTAAGCCAGCCCGCCCCGGAACAGGCATTATTGCTGGAGGGGCAGTTAGGGCAGTTTTAGAGGCGGCCGGTGTCAGGAACGTTGTGAGCAAATGCCTGCGTTCCCATAATCCCCATAATCTGGTTAAGGCCACCCTGAATGGGCTGATGTCTTTGAGAACCCCGGAGGAGATAGCAAGGTCCCGGGGCAAGACTGTAGAGGAGATTTTGAGCTGAGCCATTCTGGAGTTAGAGGAGCCCATATGAAGTTGCATGAATTGATGTCATCGAACGGTTTGAGGAAAAAGGCAAAGAGAATCGGCAGAGGAGGAGGTTCAGGAAAGGGAAAAACTGCGGGCAGGGGCACGAAAGGGCAAAACTCGCGCTCTGGCGGAGGAGTTAATGTAGGATTTGAAGGTGGGCAAATGCCTCTTCAGAGAAGAATTCCGAAACGGGGTTTTACCAATATCTTCAAGAAACAGTATGAAATTATTAACATAAGAGATCTTAAAGATTTTGCCTCAGGCGAAACGATCGACAGAGACACATTGTGCAAGGCTGGGTTACTCAAAAAGCCTGTGGCAGTAAAGCTTTTGGGCATAGGGGAGATATCTCATCCCCTCACCATAAAGCTCGATAAAGTCAGTCAGTCAGCAAAAGAGAAGATTGAATCTGTAGGCGGCACGGTAGAGGTGGTGTAACGGTGATCGGCGGTTTTCAAAACATAACAAAGATTCCAGAACTTAAGAAGAGGATAATTTTTACCCTCTTGATGCTGGCGGTTTACCGGCTTGGGTGTCACATTCCAACAGCTGGTATTGATGGATCAGCTTTGGCTGCCTTTTTTGGCGCCAGACAGGGCACCTTATTTGGTCTGTTTGATATGTTCTCAGGAGGAGCTCTCCAGAGGCTATCGGTAATGGCCCTCGGGATAATGCCTTACATAAGTGCGGCGATCATTTTGGAGCTTCTCACCGTAGTTGTTCCCCATTTGGAGAAATTGAAAAAAGAGGGAGAAGCTGGACGAAAAAAGATTACACGATATACGCGTTACGGTACGGTGATACTGAGCCTTGTCCAGGGTTTTGGTATAGCGGTCGGTCTGGAGAGCATGACAAGCCCTTCAGGAGCTCTGATTGTTCCGGTAGGAGGCTGGGGCTTTAGGCTTATGACCATGATAACCTTGTCTGCCGGTACAACCTTTTTGATGTGGCTTGGTGAACAGATAACCGAGCGGGGTATAGGAAATGGCATATCATTGATCATCTTTTCAGGGATTGTGGCACGGTTGCCATTAGCTATTGGCAACTCATTTCGCTTAATGGGTACGGGAGAGATGAGTCCATTTTTTGGAATCCTCTTGGTTGTTTTTATGATTGCTATTGTGGGGGTCATTGTTTTCATTGAAAGAGGTCAGAGACGCATCCCGGTTCAGTACGCAAAAAGGGTGATTGGCAGGAAAATGTATGGGGGTCAGAGCACCCATCTACCATTAAAGGTCAATACTGCTGGCGTTATTCCTCCAATCTTTGCTTCTTCCATAATTATGTTTCCAGCTACCATAGCAGGTTTCCTAACCGTGAAGCAGATCGGTTGGCTTCAGTTCATTGTGACGTCCCTGGCGCCCGGGCGACTGATATATACCCTGCTTTATGTGGGTTTTATTATTTTCTTTTGCTATTTTTACACAGCTATTCATTTTAACCCTGCTGAGGTTGCTGACAATATGAAAAAGTATGGCGGATTTATCCCTGGCATTAGGCCCGGAAGAAGTACTGCCGAGTTCATTGACCGGGTGCTCACAAGAATAACATTCAGTGGAGCCATTTACGTTTCCGTTATCTGTATTTTGCCTGAGATCTTAATTTACAGACTCAATGTTCCTTTTTATTTTGGGGGAACAGCCCTTTTGATTGTGGTTGGTGTTGGTATGGATACTATTACCCAGATAGAGACCCATTTGCTAACAAGGCATTATGAGGGTTTCATGAAGAGGGGGCTCAGTAGAGTGAGATAAGATATGAAGGTTCGATCATCCATAAAGAAGAGATGCAAAAACTGCAAGATAGTCAAGAGGAAAGGTGTGCTCAGGGTAATCTGTGATAATCCTCGGCATAAACAGAGACAGGGCTAGGTGCTTGAAAATTAGGAATCGAGGTTGTTTTAGGGTCTTTTAGGGAGAACGCGTTGTGGCCAGAATCGCTGGTGTTGATTTACCAAAGGGAAAGAGAATCGAGATAGCCCTTACCTATATTTATGGAATAGGGAGGAGCAGTTCTCGGAAGATTCTTGAGAAGGCAGGCGTAAACTTAGATACCAAATCAGATCAACTCACTGAGGAAGAAGTAACAAGGGCCAGAAAGATAATTGATGAATCCTTTCAGGTGGAAGGAGATCTGAGACGGGAAGTATCTATGAATATTAAGCGCCTGATGGATATGGGGTGCTATAGGGGGCTACGGCACAGGAAAGGCCTCCCTGCTAGAGGCCAGAGAACTCATACAAACGCAAGAACACGAAGGGGGCCCAGAAGGATGATTGGAAGACGCAGAAAATAAAGGTTTGGAGGGGTAGTGGCCAAAGAAACAGGAAAGGCGAGTAAAGGCAAAAAAGAGAAAAAAATTGTTGTTAATGGGATCGTGCACATTCAGTCTACCTTTAACAACACTATCATTACCATAACCGATATGAACGGGAACGTGATAGCATCCTCGAGCCCAGGACAGGTTGGCTTTAAGGGTTCTAGAAAAAGCACTCCTTTTGCTGCCCAGTTAGCAGCACAGAGTGCATTAAAAAAGGCAATGGCTGTCGGTCTGAAGACTGCCGAGGTTCGGGTTAGGGGCCCCGGTGTTGGACGTGAAGCAGCCTTACGGGCATTACAAATGGACGGCTTTTCCGTCACCATGATTAGAGATGTGACCCCCATTCCACATAACGGTTGCAGGCCCCGAAAGAGGAGAAGGGTGTAGGAGGGAAAATAGTGGCTCGATATTCTGAAGCTGCGTGCCGGCTGTGCAGGAGGGAAAACCTGAAACTGTTCCTCAAAGGCGACAGGTGCTACACGGACAAATGCGCCTTTGAAAGGCGCTCTTATCCCCCTGGTCAGCACGGTCAGAGGAGAGGTAGAAAGATCTCCGACTACGGGATCCAACTTCGAGAAAAACAAAAGGTGAAGAGAATTTATGGGGTGCTAGAAAAACAGTTTCGAAAGTATTATACCCGGGCTGATAGGCAAAAGGGAATTACTGGCACTAATCTGTTAATCTTGCTAGAACGCCGATTGGAAAACATAGTCTATCGGATGGGATTTGCCTCTTCAAGGAATCAGGCAAGGCAGCTGGTGAGACATAATCATTTCACTGTGAATGGAAGGAAGGTCAATATACCTTCTTACCAGGTTAAGATCGGTGACGTGATAGAGGTAAGAGAGAAAAGCCGCAAGAGCCCTTTCATTCTGGAGGCAATGGAGACAGTTGTTAGGCGAGAGATGCCCTCGTGGTTAGAGGTTGATGGTAGTAATTTTCGTGGTATCGTCAAAGAATTTCCTAATCGTGAAGAGTTAACCATGCCTATCAATGAGCAACTGATAGTTGAGCTATACTCAAAATAAGTAACACACCCCAACAATTCTATCATTAAGAAATGGTCTAGTCTTTTAAAGACACTATAAAACAATCTGTCTTTGAGGTGATTTATATCCATGAAAAAGCTACAGCAAAGAAATTGGAGAGATTTGACAAAACCTAAGATGATTGAAATCGAAACCGACTCCTTTACGGATTTTTATGGGAAATTTGTTTGTCAGCCGCTAGAGAGGGGTTTCGGGATCACTCTTGGGAATGCTTTAAGACGGATTCTTCTGTCTTCTCTGCAGGGGGCCGCCATTGTCTCTGTTAAATTTGATGGTGTGCCTCATGAATTTACGACGATTCCAGGGATAAAGGAGGATATAGCAGACATCATTTTGAATCTAAAGGAAGTGAATCTCAAGACTGTCAATGATATTGAAGAAGAAGAGGAGGAAATTAAGCTTGTTCTGGATCTCAAAGGGGAAAAGGAGGCAAAGGCTGGCGATATGCTCACCGACGGGAAGGTTGAAATAATGAATCCAGATAGCCATATTGCTACGCTCAATAAGGATGCTGTTTTGCATGCTGAGATGATAGTCAAAACCGGCAGAGGATACGTTCCAGCAGAGAAGAATGTGGCAGGAGATCAAGAAATCGGCGTAATAATCATAGATGCTCTTTTCTCACCGATCAGGAAAGTGAGCTATGTAGTTGGTAACGCACGGGTCGGCCAGAGGACTGATTATGACAAATTGACGTTAGAGATCTGGACGAATGGAACGGTGAATCCACAAGATGCTTTAGCCTTTGCTGCAAAGATTCTTAAGGAACAGGCTACTCCTTTCATCAATTTCGAAGAAGAACCGGAAGAAGAAGTAGAAAAAGAAGAAAAAGAGGTGGAAGAAAAGATAAATGAGAATCTATTTAAGCCGGTGAGTGAGCTTGAACTGTCTGTGCGCTCATCTAATTGTCTGAAGAATGCTAACATAAAATATATCTACGAATTGGTCCAGAAAACAGAGAGTGAGATGCTCAAGACAAAGAATTTTGGAAGAAAGTCCCTGAATGAGATAAAGAGGATCTTGGAGGAAATGGATCTGCAGTTTGGCATGGAATTGGAAAATTTTCCCTTCCCCAAGCATGATGAACAGGAAGGACAGGGGGAGAAGGAAGAGGAACAGGATCAATGAGGCATAGAAAGGCAGGAAAAAAGCTGGGCCGGGACTCAAGCCATCGAAAAGCCGTTTTGAGAAACCTGGTCACTTCCCTGTTTCGGTATGAGGAGATTTCAACAACACATGCAAAGGCTAAGGCATTGCGACCTGTTGCTGAGAAGATGATCACCCTTGCCAAACGGGGTGATCTTCATGCGCGTCGTCAGGTCCTTTCCTATTTTATGGATAAATCTGTTGCCAATAAACTGTTTGATCAGATGGGCGAGCGTTTTTCGGATCGCCAGGGTGGCTATGTTAGGATTTTAAGAGCTGGTCATAGGATCGGCGATAATGCACCGGTCGCGATTATCCAGCTGTTATTGGCGGATAAGGGGAAAGGAGCGGATAAGGCCATTAAGAGGGACCAAAAGGGCGCTGAGAAGGTTCCCAAGAAGGCTTCAGATAAACAGGAGAGCCCTAAGAGCACAATAAAGGTACCTGAAGCTGAAGAGGAAAAGGATACCCCCAAAGGAAAGAAAAAGGCTTCTGAGGTCAAAAAAGAAAGCCCCAAAAGAAAAACAGGGGTTCCCGAGGAGAAAAAGAAGACCTCCAAAAAGGAGAAAAAGGATTCCCAGGATAAACAGGGCATCTCGAAAGACAAAGTGAAGGTCGCCAAGAGAAAACAGGAGAAAGCAGAGAAACCATAAAGCGAGAAATGGTGCGCACAAGAGATAAGAGATGAAAGCTCAAACGGAGCGTGAAGCATTTTTCGAGAAAACAAGCCCCCTTCATAATACATGAGGAAGGGGGCTTTTTTTGTGGACGACTTACAAATTCCAACGGAAATTAGCTCATGTATACGTTTAATCATAAGGATCTGTTAGGGATAGATCAGCTCTCGGTCGGCGACATAAACATGATACTCGATACTGCCGATGCATTCCTGGAGATCTCATCCAGAGATATCAAGAAAGTCCCGACCCTGAGGGGCAAAAGCATTATCAATTTTTTTTATGAGCCGAGTACAATAACAAAGGCCTCCTTTGAAATGGCTGCTAAACGACTCAGCGCAGATACGCTGAGCCTTTCTGCAAATGAGAGCAGTATGGCTAAGGGAGAGACACTCATCGATACGGCACAGAACCTGCAGGCCATGAATCCAGATATTATCGTCCTGAGGCATCCCTCCAGTGGTGCACCACATTTCTTGGCCAAACATCTCGAGGCAGGGGTAATTAATGCAGGTGATGGAATGCATGAACATCCCAGTCAGGCATTGCTAGATCTTTTCACCATTCGAAAAAAGAAGGGCCGGATAAAGGGATTAAGGGTTGTCATAATTGGAGACATAGCGCACAGTAGGGTCGCAGGGTCCGATATACGGGCCTTGAAGAAGATGGGAGCCGAGGTAACCGTTTCAGGCCCGCCGACCATGATTCCTACTGATGTTGCATCATTAGGGACGCAGGTGGTGCTAGATCCGGTAAGGGCTTTGAAGAACAAGGATGTTATCATGATGCTACGGATTCAGCTCGAAAGGCAGAGTGGAATCCTGTTTCCGAGCCTGCGGGAGTATTCCAATTTTTTCGGTTTAAACAAAGAGCTTTTAAAGGGGGCAAAAAAGGATGTCATTATAATGCATCCAGGCCCAATAAACAGGGGTGTGGAAATAACAGGAGATGTGGCAGATGGACCCTTTTCCGTGATCCTTGATCAGGTCAGCAATGGTGTGGCCATACGAATGGCCCTCCTTTATCTGCTCATTGGAGGGGAATGAGGTGATAACCTGGATCAAAGGTGGAGATGTAATAGATCCTCGCCTTGGAACACAAAAGAAACTGGATATTCTCATAAGTAAGGGAAGGATTGAAAAGCTCTTTACTCCTGGGAGCTTTCAGCCACCTGGTGGTGGCGACATAAAGACAGTGGATGCATCAGGGATGTTCGTTACCCCTGGCCTCATTGATATGCATGTCCATTTCAGGGAGCCCGGAGAGGAGTACAAGGAGACGATTGCCTCGGGGAGTACGGCTGCTGCTGCAGGTGGGTTTACCGCCGTGGCATGTATGCCTAACACAAATCCTGTTAATGACTCACGATCTGTTACAGAATTTGTTTTAGAGCGGGCGCGAAAGGCTAATGTGGTACGAGTATATCCGGTTGCGGCGATAAGCAAAGGCCAGAAAGGTGAGTCACTCACTGAATTTGGCGACCTCAAACAGGCAGGTGCTGTGGCAGTGTCCGATGATGGGAGACCAGTCACCAGCAGCGAACTCATGCGCAGGGCAATAGAATACGCGCGGTTTTTTCAACTACCGGTTATCTCCCATTGTCAGGATCTGAGTTTGTCATCCGAGGGCGTTATGCATGAGGGCTCTATCTCTACTCGGTTGGGCCTGAGGGGAATTCCGGCGGCTACCGAGGAGATCATGGTCGTGAGAGACATACTGTTGGCCAAGTTAACGGGATACCCCGTTCATATTGCCCATGTGAGCACTGAGGGATCGGTTACTTTTATTAGGCAGGCCAAAGAGGAAGGTATTCCGGTAACAGCAGAAACAGCTCCTCATTACTTCAGTCTTGATCATACTGCTGTCATCGGCTATGATACCAACGCCAAGATGAATCCCCCATTGCGGGAGCCCAAGGACGTAGATGCCATAAAGAGGGGGCTTTCCGAGGGTGTCATCGATGTCATTGCAACCGATCACGCCCCCCATAGCCCCCTGGAGAAAGACGTGGAGTTTGATAAGGCCTCATTTGGCATCATTGGTCTTGAGACTGCTCTGCCCCTCACCCTGGCTTTGGTAAGGGAAGGCGTGATGGACCTGCCTGGTGCAATAGCAAAGCTGTCCCATAACCCTGCAGCTATTCTCAACACCAAGGGTGGCGTTATTGAAGAGGGCAAAGAAGCAGATCTAACTATCATAGATTTTAGCAAGGAATACGTGTTTACCGAGGAGCGTATTAAATCCAAGAGCCATAATTCGCCCTTTATTGGGGTGAAGATGAAAGGTATGGCAGTCTTAACCATGGTAAAGGGGAGGATTGTTTGGGAGTCCAATGAACTCAATCCTGGTAGTTGATGATGAATTGAGCATGCGGGAATTCCTTGAGATCGTATTGACCAAGGAGGGTTATGCTGTTCATTTTGCGGCAAGCGGGGAGGAGGCATGCACGACTCTGGACAAAGAGGCATTTGATTTGGTTATTACCGATATCCGGATGGACGATATAGATGGGTTAGGGGTCCTCAGAAAGGTAAGAGAGGTCAATTCAGAAACACGGGTCATTATCATCTCGGCATTTGCCACAGCAGAAACAGCAGTTGAGGCCATGAAGGATGGGGCTTACGATTATATTCCTAAGCCATTTAATGTGTCTGAATTCAAAAAGATTGTGCGAGATGCCCTCCAAAGAAAAACACTTCCAAAGGGACAGGATGAGGAAGAGTACCATTTTGGTTGTCTAATCGGTGAAAGCCCTCAAATGAAAAGGACTTATGACCTGATCAGAAAGGTTGCGAGCACCAAGACCAATATACTCATTTCTGGCGAAAGTGGTACAGGAAAAGAGCTCGTGGCCAGGGCAATTCATGGACAGAGCTCCAGAAAAGATCAGCCCTTTGTTGTTATTAACTGTGCAGGGATTCCTGAGACCCTGATTGAGAGCGAGCTTTTTGGTTACAAGAAGGGGGCATTTACTGGAGCAAATACCGATAAAGGGGGTCTGTTTGAGGCAGCAGATGGTGGCACCGTATTCTTTGACGAGATAGGTGAGCTCACTCCGGCCATTCAGGTTAAGCTCTTGAGGGTTATTCAAGAAAAGACCTTTACGAGGATTGGGGAAACTGAGGAGCGGCAAATAGATGTACGATTCATATCGGCTACGAACGTAAATCTTGAGGAAGAGGTAATGGACGGGAGTTTCAGGGAGGACCTCTTCTTTAGGCTCAATGTTATTGAAGTATCTATACCCCCTCTAAGGGGAAGAAAAGGAGACTTGCCCCTTTTGGCACAGCATTTTTTGGGGAAATACTCCCAGGAACAGGGCAAAGATATAAACAAGTTATCTGCCTATGCAATGGATATACTGAGTCAGTACCCGTTTCCTGGTAACGTCAGAGAACTAGAAAATATCATTGAGCGGAGTGTGGCACTGGAGACCTCCAATATTGTCTTGCCTCAGAGCCTGTCCTTGTCAAATTTTAAGAAGGGCCGGATGCGGGAAAACAGGCGTCGCACCGACCTCAGTGATGACGGAGTCAAACTGGATAAGGTCATGGCTGAGCTGGAAAAGGACTACATCCTCAGGGCCTTGGACATGGCTCACGGATCAAAACAAAGGACTGCCAGGCTCCTGGGCATAACCCTGCGATCCCTACGGTACCGAATGAGCAAGCTGGGCCTCGAGGCCTTTTCTGGCGAATTACCGTAATTCTGAAATACCGCACGAGACTTACTGCACCCACTGCTGCTCGTCTAACATTTGTTTTGGGATTTGTAACTACTCAGGTATCTTGCCACAAAGGCACCAAGACACCAAGATTATAGAATATTCGTAGGTGTTCATAGGTTCAGGGTTCGCCGTTCAGGGTTACATTTCTTTTGTTAAGCTTGCTCGTAGGAATTTCAGATTTTTGTTGAACCTTGAACCTCTGAGCCCGTGAACGGTTACAGGCTTTTTAATGTGCCTGGGCCGCATTAATGCTTGGCACATCGAAATTAATGAGCCTTAGGCTCATTAATGAGAAAACCCCGTTAGTTAGTTTATGTTCATCCTCTCTTTGGGTCTTTGTGCCTTTGTGGCTGAATAGGTACTGGGATTTTAACAAAAATTGTCATAAGGCTGACAAAAAATGTCCGCAGCACGAAAAAAAATGCCAGACCGGGCTGGGCGTAGAGGTGTATTTGTAAGCATAATAGCGCTAACTATTTGAAAATATTAGATCTTATGTTTTGACTAAGAAATTCGATTGAATGGCACGGTACTTGCTTTCTAACATCACCAAGACCTAACTGTTCATTCAGAAGGGAGGTGACTGACCAAACATACATTGTTTAAGTTTTGTAATCATGTACCATGCAAATAAATCATAGGAGGATAGAAAGATGTTGTTAAAAATGATCAAAATGAAAAATCAAAAAGGTTTCACGCTTATTGAATTGATGATCGTTATTGCGATCATCGGTATCCTGGCGGCGATTGCTATACCGCAGTTCAGTGCATACAGGAAAAGGTCGTATAATTCTTCTTCACAGTCAGACCTGAGGAATTCCGCCACAGCCCAGGAAGCTTATTATGTGGATGAATCCACATATTGTAATTCCACCAGTACGCTCATTGGCGCCACCTACGGGCTGTATTTGTCCGATAAGGTGGTTTACAACATCGATACTGCCACCGATAGTACCTATGTGATGAGAGCAATGCATCCTTCAGGAGACGCAAGCTATATCATTCGAGGTCCGGGTGGTTCAATAAGTAAGATGTAACCGGATTCGACCGAGAGGAGTTAGGTTATTGCCGCTTCTCCCGGTCGTATAGGTTTGCTATGAGAACTGCTTATCTATCGTGATTTTCACGGGAAATGGGAAAGAACATGATAAGAGCAAACAAAAAAGGCTTCACGCTTATTGAATTGATGATCGTTATCGCGATCATCGGCATCCTGGCCGCCATAGCCATCCCACAGTTTAGCAATTACAGGAAGAGGTCTTATAACTCTTCGGCAGAGTCGGACTTGAGGAATGCTGCTACAGCCCAAGAAGGCTATTATGTTGATGAAGACACCTACTGCAGTTCAACAAGCACCCTCACTGGCGCCACTTTCGGGCTGTATTTGTCCGATAAGGTGGTATTCACCATAACCACTGCCACCGATTCTACCTATGTTATGGAGGCATATCATCCTTCAGGAAACGAGAGTTATATCATTCGTGGCCCGGGTGGTTCTTTAAGCAAGAAGTAACATAAACTCCCGGGGGGAGCTAGGTCTTCTAATGCTCCTCCCGGCCTTAGCATTCTATCTGATGTGCTGCTTCTTTACTCCCCTTCAAACCGTAAAGACTTTTCCTTAAGCAAACCACCCCACTCTTTTAGGGTTTCTGATCTGCGAAGACACAATTTGCCTATCAAGGGAATAACAATATCTGCTTTAGGCTGTAAGTTGCTAGATTGACCCCCTTTTTGGAGATCGTCCAAGATTTTCTGAAATATATTTCTATTCGACATAAGGATAATAGCCTTCCCCGTCTCTCGTTCAGCGCTCTTATAATTACCTATGCGGTAAAATATTTCTGCCAGGTGAAGATACAGTTTTATATTTCGAGGATTCGTTTTCAGAGCTTTTTTAAAATAGGTTGCTGCTCTGCCGAGTTGCCCCTTCTGTTTGAATGCTACACCGAAATACAAAGGAACCTTCTCTCCAAATTGTTTCTCATCCGATACCCTTTGTAGATGGTAGATAGCTTTGTCGGGTTGGCCTTTTCGCAAATAATAGAGCCCGAGGTTGTAGTTTGTCACGATACTGTCTGGATAGAGTCCAAACGCTTTGGCCAGGTATTTATAAGCGAGTTCATAGTTACCTTTCCTGTCAAAAACACCGGCAATATCGTTGTAGATATGCGGGAATTGGGGATTTATGTACAGTGCCCTATTATAGTAATATAGAGCTTTTTCATAATCCTTAAAATTGCTATATATCTTACCTAGATTGTAATACGTGACAAAAGTTTCATCTATTCGATTGGTGACCGGTTTTTCTATAGCTTTCTGGTATTCAAGGATTGCCTCGTTTTTATGGCCATGATCATGATAATATCTGCCGAGGTTATGGTGGGGCCTAGAGAGATCGGGTGATTTTTCAATAGCATCCATCCAGAGGCTTCTTTCATTTTTCCAAGCGAAATTTCGCATAAAAGTGGCATGCCCAACGCCTATCAGCAGGAGGATGATGAAAGCTGATACAATATGCTTCATGGCCTTTTTTTGCGCGTACAATTCCAAAAGGTTAGAGAATCCGATCGCGATCGGAAGAAAAAAGAACATGGAGGGAATATAGTTTCGGTGCTCAAATATCAACTCCAAAGGCAGTATTGTGGACTCTATTGCGTGGTTTAAGAAAAAGAAAAGGATGCAAAATGAAAAAAGAGGGTTCTTTTTTGCTGAATAGATCGCAAAAGCAATAGCCCCTGAAATGAGGAGAATGGAAAAAATAGTCGATACAGGATCAAAGAGTGAGGTCGAAACCTGAAAGGAATGGGCTATGCTAAGCCTGTTGGGGAGGGGATAGAGCAAAAGGGAAAAATAGAAAATAGTAACCCGGGGCTGAGTTAAGAGCCTTTGCGTCAGGGTGAACGGCCTATTTTCATAACCATTCAAAAAAGAAAAAATATTTCCACCTTTGAAATACATATATGAAAGCCCCAGCAAGAGGGTACCTCCACAGACAATCAGAAAGACCCCTCGGTTCTTCCGTAGATAGGATCCTGCATCTTCTTGAAGGATAACAATCTCATAGAGGAATACGCTTAAGGGGAGTATAGCGGCATTTTCTTTAGACCCAAGGGCCATAACAAAGGAAACAAAACATAAGATAAAGAATATTATCTTTTTGCTCCCTGTTTCGCTTATCCTTGCTTTTAGGTAAAAGAACATGCTCATGATATAAAACATTCCAGCGAGCGAGGCCATTCTCTGGACGATATAGGTCACTGCTTGGGTCTGTATCGGATTGATAGCCCAGAGAGTGGTGGCGAGAAGAGCAATGAAATATGACTGTGAAGCGTATTTTGCCCTCAAAGATGGGAGATTCAAGGTATGGTAAATGAATAGAAGGAGAAAAATGGACGACAGCAAGTGGATGAATATATTGACCAGGTGGTAACCGAAAACATTGAGCTCGCCAAAATAGTGATTTAAGGCGAAAGTGAGACAGGCTACGGGTCTATAAGGCATAGTGGGGTTGTTGCGATCAGAAAAGAGGGATCGCTTAAGGTTTTCCCAGGTTATTTCTTTAAGGTGCAGATTGGGATTATCCGTGATGTTTGGCTCATCGTCAAAATGCCATGAACAGTCAAAAGAATTTCCGTATATCGAAAAAATAAGGAGCGAGAGCGCTATGATGGAAAAGACCACTATGCGGCAGCGTGAGAGAGATCGTTCAGCCTGCGAGTCGATTGATTGGTACACCTCTTGCATATCTTCTCCTAAAAGATTTTGAGGAATTCCCGGTTATTAGAGGATACGGATCAAGTATTATATTTACCTTGTTTTGACAAGTCGTTTTTTAGTGCGATACTAATCTCAGTGGAACAAACTGCGCCATATTGTGGACTTATAAGCAATGAAAAATAGATTAAACTCACCCAAATCGAAAAAGACAGGAAATCCATCTGCTGTGGGGTGGGTTAAGGTCTTGCTTCTAATACTGCTGGCAATCTTGATTGTTTCCATCATAATCCTTGCCGGTGTGCCCCCTGTTAGTAGAGACGCACTTGTTCACCACCTGGCTATACCGAAGCTCTACCTCAAGCATGGGGGTATCTACGAAATTCCTTCACTGGTCTTTTCTTACTACCCTATGAACCTGGATCTCTTGTATTTGGTGCCGCTCTATTTTGGCAATGACGTAATTCCCAAACTTATCCACTTCTGTTTCGCTCTACTCACAGCCTGGCTTATTTTCAATTTTTTGAAACCACGGAGTAATACTGTCTATGCACTCCTCGGGGGGATCTTTTTCCTCTCAGTTCCCATCATTGTAAAGCTTTCTATAACGGTCTACGTAGACTTGGGACTTATCTTCTTCTCAACGGCATCCGTTCTGCTAATTCTCAGATGGATAGAAGAGGGGTTCAGGTTAAGGTTTTTGCTTTTATCTGCTCTCTTTTGTGGCTTGGCAGCAGGAACAAAATACAACGGCCTCATAGTGCTTTTCCTTTTGACCCTTTTTGTTCCTTTTCTGTATTCAAGATACGTACCAAACAGTAAACCTGGCTTTTTTAAGGCTGCCGGATATGGATTACTGTTCCTCTCGGTAGCGCTTCTTGTTCTTTCTCCGTGGATGATACGGAACTACCTGTGGACAAATAATCCTCTTTATCCTCTTTACGATCACCTATTTAACCCACAAGATGGTTTGATCCAGCAGACAGTCGGTCTTCTCACCTATCGAAAAACGATATATGGTGAGACTTGGTGGCAAATGGCGCTTTTGCCGGTGAGAGTTTTTTTTCAAGGGCAAGATGGAAACCCGCAGTATTTTGATGGCAAACTCAATCCCTTTCTTCTCCTATTCCCTCTGCTGGCCTTTTATCGCATGAAAGATGATCCTCGAGCCCTCAGAAGCGAGAGGAAGATGCTGCTTGCCTACGCAATACTTTTTTTCGCAACAGCTTTTTTTAGCAGCGGCATGAGGATCAGGTATATCTCGCCTATAATCCCCCCATTGGTCATCTTGTCTATCTTCGGTGTCAGGAAAATGGTTGATCTGGTTTCAGCCCTAAAGGCCCGATACTCACGAAACTTAGGTTTTGCGGTCGTCTTTTTGATCGTTTCTTTTTCCCTTTGGCTGAATGCACACTACATCTTCACTCAATACAGGTACGTAGATCCCATCACCTATTTGAGCGGTACCGTGAGTCGTGATCAGTATATAGAAAGGTACCGCAGAGAATACCCGGTTTTGAGATACATTAACAAAAACCTCCACCCGAATGCCAAAATACTATTTATCCATATGGGAAAGAGGGGGTATTACTGTGACAGAGAGTATGTCTTTGATATGAATTTCAATAGAAGCATGCTCCACCAGCTTGTAATTGGGTTAAATAAACCTGAAGATATAATGCAAGGAATTACGAGCCAGGGAATAACACATTTGCTCATACGCTACGATATCTTTGACCGATGGGTGAAAAGGTCTTTTGCCAAGGAAGAACAAGAGTTGCTCAAAGCGTTTTTCAACCAGCATGTAAAACTTCTTTATTTCAAATCGGGGTATGGGGTATCTTTATTAGAGTAATCGCCGATTTAGCAGGTGCAACTTATATCTAGAGAGACTTATGCTTGATAAATACGCGAAATTATTCTAGCTTGAAGTGTAATTGAACACATTTGTCAAATGAACGGGAGCCACGGTTTGACTTGAATGGCAAGCGTCAAGAAATTTGCCTGTTTGCAGGGGCATGAAAATTGCAGATCACTGCTTTGGTACGTTAATCTTCCGAAAAACAGTATTTCCAAGGAAGGCGAGCGGTGAAATTCAGAAAAAGTTTGAGTAATGACACAATATTTCGTCAAGGAATCTTATTAGCATTTTACCAAACTGATGGAAAAAACTGAAGTTTCAATAATTATCCCGGCATACAATGAAGCACAAACCATCGGTGATGTCGTTGCCAAGATAATGAGTCTCTATCCCGATTTTGAAATCATAGTTGTGAACGACGGCTCAACGGATGATACGGGGGCTGTGGCAAAGGCTGCCGGTGCACTAGTGTACAGTCATCCTCGTAATATCGGGAATGGTGCTGCTGTCAAGAGTGGTATTAGGTTTGCCTCAGGTAAGATTCTGGTATTTATGGATGGAGATGGTCAGCATGAGCCAAAAGAGATAGCAACATTGCTCAAATATATCCCCGAGTTTGAAATGGTCGTCGGGGCAAGACCGAAGGGATACCAGGCCTCTTGGGGAAGAGGTTTGGCAAACAAGATCTACAATTGGTTGGCGTCTTATGTTGCGAAATTCCCTGTTCAGGATCTTACGTCCGGATTTCGGGCTGTAAAATCAGAAATCGCCCGTAACTTCTTATACCTTCTTCCCAACACTTACTCCTACCCTACTACCATCACATTGAGTGTGTTAAGAAGTGGCAGGAGCGTGAAATATCTCCCGATTAAAGCGGAGAAGAGAAGAAAGGGAAATAGCAAGATAAAGATCTTCCAAGACGGTATACGGTTTTTCTTGATCATAACCAAAATCTGCGCCCTTTATTCTCCCTTGAGAATATTTCTCCCCATTAGCTTTATGATCTTTTGTTTGGGCCTAGGTTATTACCTCTATACATTCCTTTCCTGGGGCCGCTTTACGAATATGAGCGCACTTCTATTCACAACCTCTATCCTCATATTTATGATGGGCCTTATCTCCGAGCAGATTTCTCAAATGAGGTTTGAAAGGAGCGAGGGAGACAAGTTTTTCTGAAGATTTTTCCCAGACATCCCCTTTTTCCGCTTTTTGAGATGTCATCAATACTTACGTTATCCCCCTAGAATCAGGGTGAAGACAAATCTCTTAAGCAGTTTCAGAGGCCTGCCTTGAATATAAGAAGGCATCTTGTCCGATGTCAGAATAATAGGACGAGCTCTTGCTTGTGGGCAGGCTATGGGGTGAAATTTCACCCATTTCGTCAAGAACATCTGGCAAATCTGCAATTAAGAGTGGAATGAGACTAAAAGTGCTGTTTATCACACGGAATTATTCTTCACGTTCTCATCTCTGACGGCTGTTTTTATGGAAACGGTATGTTCAGGGTAGCACCTTCCTTTGACGCTAAAGATCTGGACAATATATTCCGGCATAAGGTATTTAGTCGACCCTGAAAAATAGCGTAATTTATTGATATAATTATAAAATAATACAATTATTCCTGGAATAATGTGCCATAAAATGCTATCATCACAAGGATATGTACGCTCTATTCTCCCGTGCGAATTTTTCTACCTGTAAACTTTTTATTATTTGTACTAGGAATTATTCGCTAGATTTATTCCTTTATCACCCAAGGTCGCTTCACAAATATGAGCGCAATGCTTTTTGTATCTTCGATCATTATATTCATGATGAGTCTCATCTCGGAGCAGATTTGCCAGATGAGATTTGACGACGCACTCAGGACCCATCCGTAACAGAGTCGCGATCAAATCAAGATTAAGACCTTCCATTTATCAAGATGCTCGATTTTCAGATGCGCTTTGAGATTTGTCACGGATGATTTTAATGAGACCATCACTAATCCGAGCTAAAGAAAACTCTTCCTGCCCTATTTGGTAGGCCTTTTCTGCAATTCGTTTTCTGAGGATGTAGTTTGACTTCAGCTCAATAACTGCCTCTGCCAGGGTAACTGGATCATTTGGTGGAACCAGGTAAGCGTTTTCGTCGTTGCGAAACACTTCCCTTATGGCAGGGGTGTCTGCGGTGATAAATGGGACGCCTGCTGCACAGATATCATAGACTTTTGAAGGGATGACCCGAGCGGCCTTTGATGTGGCTCCAAAGATCCCTAAAGAAAAGTCGTGGGAACGAATGAATTCACCCAGCATGTTTGTGGGAATCCAATCCCGGAAGGTTACATTGGTAAGTAACCATTGCTGGGCTAGCCTTTCCATTTCTGCGCGCATTTGACCTGAACCCACTAGAATAAAGCGAATATTTTTTTCATTCATGAGTCTGCGAGCAGCCATCAGGATAACCTCAACACCATGCAGAGGAATATAGGTCCCAACATAAAGAGCTTTAAAATCGTTGCGCGCATGGACCGCTGGGCATTTAAATTCAGCCTTAATGGTCGGTCCTACGAAGATTCTGTGAACACGCTCCGAATCAAGAGAGAATTCTTCGATTAGGTATTTACGATGCTCATTGGTGTCGGTTAGACAAATGTCCTCTTGTCGGCAGCAGGATCTTTCGAAGAGGTGTAGGATGCGAGCAAATATACCATTAGGTTTTATTAGCTTTCGATCTTCGACGATTGCATCATAAAGCGGGATAAAGACATCATAGATAAGAATGGTATCTTTCCGGAAAAGACGACAAAGAAGGCGACATAGATGAATATGAAAGTAGCCCGGATGACCCACAATGACAGCGTCCACCCTAGGAGACATGAAAAACTTCCAGGTTAAAATTACAAAGCTTGCTGCCAGACGAAGACAAAAAAGCACCGCCTTCAGTGGATTTTTAACGACTTGCATTCGTTGTTGGAACGAGCCCGCTAATTTACAATGCGCTTCGAAAACGTTAACTCCATGGGAACGAAGGCCACGGATGAGATTGTTGTTTCGCGGGTACTCAATTTCTTTGGAATAGATGCCGAAAAAAAGAATTTTCAAGTCAGTAGAATCACTCATCTCTTTTTTTTGGCCACATTTAAAAACAATGCCTCAGTCTCTTGGATCATTGCATCCACCGTAAATCGTGTCGCTGCCATTCGTCCCCCCTTGCGAAGGCGATCTGCAGTTTCGGGATCGGAGGTGATTTTTTCAATGGCTGCAGCTAATGCGTTTACATCGCCGGGATTAATAAAGATTGCTTCTTGCCCCTGCCTAAAAACCTCTTTTGCGCCACCTATGGACGTGGCAATGACAGGTGCGCCGGCCCGCATCGCTTCCAAGTAGACAAGTCCAAAGGCCTCCGTAAGGGAAGGGAGGGCGAATATGTCGGTACCGGCCATCATTCCCCGCACTTTGTCGTTTGGTTTCCAACCATGAAATACCACTGATTCTCGTATCTCGAGTTTGCGGGCTCTTTTTTCAAAAGACGGTTGATTGCGATCGCGGCCGACAACATGGATCCGGATATCGGGGTAGCTGTCCTTCAGTTGCGAGACCGCATCCATTAGTTGAGAAAGACCCTTTCTGTTGAAGTTGCCGCCCACCAATAGGATTGAAGGATGACCCTCCAGAAAAATCGGCTCAACCGGAGGTTGTTCCTTGAGGCCGTAATGGATCACATGGATGCGCGATGCATCCAATAAATATCCGGAAGTGATTGCTCCGGCCACATGAGCACTATTGCAAATTAATGATGTAAAGCGAGGATAGGTCTTCCTCTCCGTTCGCCGTATAAATGCATAATAGAGCGTTCTACTGAAGCGATCCGAGTAAAGGTGTCGAGGGTATGTATCGGAACGCCACTCCAAAGCATATGAATCGTTAACCATACCGACAATTGGAATTTTCGAGAATGAAATCTTATAGGCTTCCCTTGCATCTGCGAAGTGTGCAATGTCATGATGGAAGGTTAGTTTAGAAAAAACCTTAGCAAATTGTTGGCATAAAGTGACCCAACCTCCCGGCGTGGGGTCGAATTGGCGCCTCGGCACGGTAATAACATCTACTCCATTGATTTCCATTTCTTCCCCTCTTGGAACGACGACCGTTAGCCGATGGCTTCTATCGATTAAGCCGCTTAAAAGTTCCATTGCGTAGGTGCCGACGCCGCTTCGAAATGCGGCTAGCTGTTGTGTAAAGAGAATAATGTTCATTTAGACTATAAATTTACTCGATCGAACAGAATTAAATAAAAAACTCAACATTACCTCGCCCCATTTTTCCTCGAAGGAAATCAATCATACCCGATTTCACGGCATTGATAGCTTTTATGTCCTTTCTGAATATACTTCTTAAGATCCAAAAGATGTTCAGCATTAGATACCAGCCGTAAGCTAGTCCCCAGTATATAGGGGCTATATTCTTTTTTATAAAATAGGCCCTGTTCCTCGTTTTCAAATATAATTGTGCCGCACTCAGGTTGCCGGTGGTGCGAGCAACTTTATGAATAATGACGGAAAGGGGGCACAAGGTAAATTTAAATCCTGCATCGACAGCCCGCTTGCAGAAATCGACATCCTCTACGTAGGCAAAATATTTCTCGTCGAACATACCGATGCATTCAAATACTTCTCTTCTAACCGTCATTGCACATCCTGTTATACCATTGATGTTTTGCCATGTTTTTAAGCCGTCTTTGTCGGGTTTTCCTTTTTTAGTTTGCGATATAAGGAGCGGATAGAAAATACGCTCGCCTGTCGACCAGATCGTTTGACCGTCAGCGCACAAAATTTTTGGTGTCGCGATATGGTTTAAGGAACCGGGTTTAAGGCAGTCTCGCAACGCCTTTAGAAAATCTGATCCAACTATCGTGTCGTTATTTAAGATACAAATAATATCGACATCGCGCTTCAGAAGATAGTTTATACCAACATTATTTCCGGCTGCATAACCGGTGTTGTTTTCCAGAAAGAATAAGGTAATGCGGCCATCGTTGCTGAATTTATTGATGAACATATCTTGAGATCCATCGGTAGATCCGTTATCAATGAGAACAATCTCATTTGGTATCAGCTCTAACGATAGAATGGAATTCAGGCACTCAAGTGTGTCGTCCAGGCCATTATGATTTAACACAATAATTCCAAAGGTGTTTGTCCGTAAATTATCCATTGTTTATCAACTTTTTTAGGTGGAATTTAAGAAAGGGGTAAATCAAATCGGGTCTTTTTAGACCTTGGATGATCATCCGCTGAAAGTACTTTTTACGTGATATTGACTGAAATTTATTAAATAATTTTCGGAGCATTTCTGGCGAAAAGTTTTCAGAGAGAATAATACGTTTCTCGAATTCAGTGTTTTCATTGATGTCGAGCAAATCCCAATTCATGTCACTGCTTACAAAACCTTTTTCAACGGCGTACTCCCAGACCGGAGTGCCTGGATATGGAGTAAGCAAATAGAGATAGGATCTAGATAGTTTGCTTCTATTGATGAAATTCAAGGTATCGTTAAAACACGCCTCGTCTTCAGAAGGGGATCCAATAATAAATGAGGCAGTTGGGTTGATACCATTATCGACAAGGATATTAACGGCTTTTTCATTTTGTTCTACCGTAGCTTTTCCTGCCTTCAAATAGTCTAAAATATGCTGGTTGCCGGACTCAAGGCCCATACCAATACTGTAGACATTCATTTTGCGTAAAAGCTTTGCGGTTTCATCATCGATCATTGAAGCTGTTGCGTTCAAAGAAAATAGGACTTTCTTGGGGATTGCCAATTCGTTCAACATTTCAACGATATTTCTCAACCTCTTCTTGGATGCGATGAAGAGATCATCATAAAATTTAATGTGGTCGGGATTATATTTTCGTATGATATGCCTGATTTCATTAACGACATAATCGGCAGAGAAAAGGCGCAAGCGATCAAATAATCTCGTCGAAGCACAAAAAGCGCATTTAAAGGGACAGCCACGGGATGAGAAAAGATAGACTGTTCCATTTTTCCTGATATTTAGTAATTCTCGGTCGGGAAGCGGAAGCAAGTCAAGCGGATCAATAGGAGGTCTTGGAGCTGTCACACAGAGGTTGTTGGATTTATCATAATATGCGATGCCTTTTATATGGGAGAGGTCAACATCAGAAAATCGGCCCTTATCTCTAAGCAAAGTGATTAATTCGACAAATGTGTGTTCACCTTCGCCGATGACACCAACGACACCACCTTGAGGCAAAGACTTCGGTAAAAGGGTAATATGAATTCCACCAATCAAGATAGGGATTTTTAAATCTTGGGCGTGCCGAACAAGTTCTAGAGTGTAACCAAAATATTGTGACAAACTGGAGAAGCCGATTAAGTCGTAGTTGCCGCTAAATATTTTATTCGGATCAGCTGAGTTAAGAATGTTTATCTCTAAATCAGGGATACTCTGCTTTGCATATGCTGAAAGATAGGCAAGTCCGAGCGGGTCATAATCAGTGACATAATAGGGGGTTTCTTTTTGAACATTAACGAGTAGTATTTTCAAATTTTACTCCACAAAAAAGTAATATATGGATTCTTAGTTGATCAGGTGTTAAAATCTTTACTTTCTTAGTGTGGCAACAACAAAAATATTGCCAATTAAGAAATTTTTGAAAATATGGAATGAAAGAATATCTAATGCAGGTATTACGATTTTAGCTAAGCGCTTTTTGTATGGGTAAATTGTTGGCATATCTAAAATTACTAATCCAGAGTGAGAAAAAAGTCTTGTTACTTCTCGAGACGTGAAAAATCTAAGGTGGGTTTTATCGAGAATGCCATGTGCCCTATACTCAAATCTTCCACGAAGAAGATCTATTATAATCGGAAAATATTGTATATTTGGGATAGACGCTGCCAAGATTCCATTTTTTTTCAGAAAACGAGAAGTGCGTGAGAGGAAGGTCCATGGATCGTAAAGATGTTCCAAAATATCTCCCAGTATAATAGTGTCAAAGAATCCGTCTTGAAACTCAAATTCCATATTCTCCACATTGCCAACAAAGACTTTGTCCAATACAGAAGATGCTATATTGGCTGCATTTGATGAGATTTCAATACCATATACAATTTGTCCAAGTTGTTTTAGGCGGCCACCCAGCAAGCCTTCACCACACCCGACATCAAGTACCTTTAAATTAGCAGATTTTGGTAAAAGGTTGAAAAGGTCATCGCGACTACGTTTAAAGTAATCCTTTGGCCGATTATCGCTTTTCATTGGCAATTATTTTCAACAAATTTTTAGTAAGAAAAAAAATTATTAACGTGATTAAAAGCTCACAAATTACGGTGGCGGCAGCTGCACCTGACGGACCGTAAATAGGGATCAATATTATGTTTAATACTATATTTAATATTAAAATGATCAATCCAAATATGACTACATGCCCCTGCTTGTCTAATGCAGAAAAAAGATATGTGAATACCATATAATAATAATTAAAAATGATCCCTAAGGCCAGGATTGATAATACAGCTTGGCTTCCAATATAATCGGACCCATAAAAAATATTTATTATTTCTTCAGAAAAAACGAATAATACTATAGAGACAAATATAGCGACAGGCATTAAAATGATTAATGCTTTAACTTTAATAACTTGCAAACCAATTCTGTCTTCCTTAGACAATCTAGAAAAAACAGGATAAAGACTTCCAGCAAAAGCTATAGGGATTAATTGAGTACCCTCAAATATGCGATATGCAGCAGTATAAATACCAACAGATTCGAAGCCAGTAATGGCTTGGAGCATTAAGATGTCGACACGAAAATATATGACGAAAATGATATGAGACACAGTGAACGGTAAAGTCTTTTTAAATATTTTAACTAAATTAATGCTGACCATTTCCAGTGGAGCACGTATGCGGAAAGGTCTGAGCCAGAAGATATCCAATAATATCGAAAATAATGCGACTAACGGAAAACAGAATGCTGAAAGTAGAGGAGTTCGCAGACTGATGAAGATAATTGCTATAACAAGCAATAGGGTTCTTTCATTGACCCTGGAAATCAGGTCGATATTCATCTTTTCCTGAGCACGATAAATGTTGCGTATGAATTGATGCAAGGAATCAATCCAGAAATAAAACATCATAAATATTACAAACAAAAAAGGTCTGCCGGTAATATCAAAGCATAAACAGTACAGGAGCGTAACCATGCCGTAAGGTAACAAAAGTACAGCTTTAATAATAAACAGTCTTGTTAGCGCAGCGATAGTGTGTAGGTTCTTTGAGGCAATCTCTCTGATAATAAATTGGTTTATACCGGGATCTGCAATGATTACTAATAATGCTGTGGCACCATATGCGAATGATAAATAACCATAAGTTTGGACGCCAAAAGATCTTGCGTAAAAAACAAATATAAAAAAAAGAGCAGCCTTTCCGAAAATGTCAGCGATTGCAAGCAAAATAGTGTTTACACCAGTTTTGCCGATTTTACGATTAGGAATATGGATTAGAAATTTAAGGGGCGAAGTTAACATGATCTACACATGGTTCCGGTTTGGTTGGCATACAAATAAAAAATAGAGGTGAACAGCCTTTTCGTTCTTTTAGCTGACTATTGGTCGAGTTCAGGAAAAAGGCAATTTTCCATGTTGGCCAGATAATAAACCTAGTTAGCATATTCCTTTTACAACATGAATTTACCTGCATGCATAAAAAACTGAGCTGCGTATTTAGAAGTAATAAATCAACCAGAGATATGCGCTATCCGGTGCTTTGCCGCGCAGATCCATGCCGGGGACTGTGAAGCCACCAAATTCGGTGTCTTTGGCACTGTAATAAATATTGAGGCCACCGGTGATTTGTATGTTTTGGGTGATATCCCACGTTGCTCGGGGCTGTAAAATACCGGAAGGGTCTTCAATGTTGTTGATGGCCGTAAAATAAACATTGACCAGCGGGTGAGGGTCTACCTGCAGGGTGCCACTGAGATAATTTTGGCCCAATACAAACAGTTCCCCACGTGCTAAGCGTTCGCTGATCTCCGGATTCAGCAGCGCCTGGGCGTAGTCATTTTTACCAAGTCCATTGTAGTAATATTCGATAAATCCGTAGAAATTTTTCTGCCACCAAGTCCGGGAATAATCGATATTGGCGACCAAAGACAAATAATCTCCCCGTCCATTTTCTCCGTTATCGTCTAAAAACGTCCAGCTGGCATTCACGAGCCAGGCGGCATCCCTCAGATAACCGACACTACCACCGCCGATCACCCAATCTTCAAAGTGCTTCGCCATCATGATATCGAATTCGGTGGTTCCCCAGGCAACATGGGCCTTGCCTGCCAGTGACGCTTGACTGGTCTTGACGTCACGATCATCTGGATCACGCTGGATAACATATAGCAGCTGTATATCTCCGATATTCGGGGAGGCGAATTGAGCGTTTACCATATCATCGCCAACCTTGTAATCCCGATCGATGGCATTGGGTGGAAACAGGTTAAACAGGTCCATGGGGTTAAAAATAGAACCGTTGCCTCATGTGATGGCCTGGCGGCCCATGCGAACTGATACCCAATCCTGATTCACCGCCAGGTACAAACGATCCAATCGTTGCACCAGGAAATAACGGTCACCCTCGCCAACCAAACCTTGTTGACTGGTCACTTCCACACTCATGTTTTGTCAGGTAGCAGCAGCTTTTTCAGAGCTTCTTTGCCTCCCAGATCAACACCTGTGGCCTTTTTTTTAGCTCTGGGAGAAGTTCTTTGAACTCCTGCCGACTGAGGACGAGAGAACGGATCTTTCGATTTATATATCGTTCTGTTTTTCTACTCAAATCGTTAAGATGGTAATGGTTAATATTTCCTACCAAGAGAAGGTCAATAATGCCTGTATCCTTTCCCTCAGCATATTCGTCAATCAGGTACGCCCTTTCCAAGTCACCAAGTCTATTAACAATGCCGTCAATAACTTGATCAATTCCCATAACCTTGCTCACCATGGATTTCAGTTCTGGGAAGAGAGGATGTTCTGTGTTTGCCATGTAATAGACCTGTCGACCGTCTTTTTGGGACTTGAGAAGTTTGGTTTTGGTGAGCTGATTAAGCTCTTCGCGCACTGAGTTTGTTGAGACATTGAATTCCTTGGCCAGTTCTCTCAAGTATGATTGCGTCTTTGGGTTAAAGAAAAGGCGCATGAGCAGTTTGATCTTGGTCTTTGAAGCGATGAGACCTGTAAATAGGTTATCCATTTTTTGTCCAATAATGAGTAGTTATGTTACTCATAACAAAACAAGTATATCGTGTCAACTATTTTTTCGTATTTTTTCGTATCTTTTCGTATCTTTAGCATTTTTCTGATAAGAGAAATGCTAGAACATCGAGGCTTGTGAAAGCAAGAATCGAGGAAAGGATTTGGAACACCAGATCTAAGAAATGGCTAGGGTTCTGGAGAGACCCCAGTACATTGCCGTGCAGCCAGCAAACACGTTGGATCTACTATCCGGTCCTTTCTCCACAATTAGAGCTGGATTGAATATCAGCGCTGCTTTGCGGCAAGCTGGCCGGCTTTTCTCGATATTTCCTCACAGCGGAGACGATCAGATAAGGAGTAAGTAAGGCGATGCCATATAGAAAGGGACGAAGAGGAACCGAATACCGTGGAAAAGGAGCGCCAACTATGTGCATGAGCGTAAAATAAATCAGGAGTAAGGAGGCAAATCTTCCAACGAAGATTGCTTCTTTAGGCAAACCGATAATTGAAAGGGGGAGCCATACTAAAAAGCATCCAAACATGCAGAGCACAACTAGGGGCCAGTGAAGGGTAAACATCAGCATATGGGTCCACTGAAAATGCTTGTTGGAGAAATAAGGTGACTGTGACACAGGATAGATAAAGGCATCCCCAAGCCCCTGAACGATATTCCAAGACCAGAAAGCAGCAGGTTTTTCCAATAGAAACCACTTAATGTTTTTCGCAGTTTCTTGGTGAAAGCGCCTTGTAATTTCCTTAAGGACGGAGGCAAGATCCTTACTGATTTCCTCAGAACGGGGATCGTAGCGGTATGGAAAGCCATAGCTTTCTTCGACTTTATCGAAAGTGAAGTTGGGATACATCCCGTGGTGTAAAAAGTTGATCATGAGCCTATTGTCTGTTGGTTTTTTTAAGGTTATCAGGTTGCGGACGATCCATGGGGAAAAGGATATGGCAAATCCTAGCAGGATAAGAACCGAAAACCGTGATCCCTTTCTCCACCCAAAATGAAAAATGAATAAGAAGGCCACAATAACCCAAAAGTATTGAAGGCTTACTCGCACCAGACTGGCAAGGCCTATTACAATACCAACAATAATCCCTAAGCAAGATGAAGGCTTTTTCCAGAATAAGATAATCAACAACCCGAAAACGACAAGCAGGAAACAGAATAACGTTTCGGTGAGCACGTAACTATTCGCAGCAATGAGGTGTGGGCTTAGGGCGACGAGGAGTGAGGCTGGCAGGTTCCAAGGAACAGGCAAAAAACTTTTAAAAAAAAGAAAGGCAGCAATGATAGTGAATGCGCTCATCACAGCCTGAAATATTGAAATTCTATCAATCATTTCCTTATTCGGCGGGCCATTAACGAAACATGCCAAAAATAAGGGATATCCGGGGGGGCGTATCGCGTCTGGGGAAGCTGGAGATCCGAA
The DNA here is from genome assembly GCA_030603345.1 of Pseudomonadota bacterium. Lineage (GTDB taxonomy): Bacteria > Desulfobacterota > DSM-4660 > Desulfatiglandales > B25-G16 > JADFWK01. The sequence continues at coordinate 5,203 of JAUVXZ010000004.1, read as the reverse complement.
CTCATCGAGATTTTTAATCTCTGCAGAATATGTGTGCTTGAGTCTTAAATTATAGGCATACATGAAGTAGTTAGCGGCATCAGCCCTGAGGGGTTTGATCACGACGGTCTCAAAAACGGATGCATATCTCAAGTAAAGACCGAGAGCAAACACTAATCCTAGAATAACCCAAGCTGACCATGAAATCCTAGTGCGCATTATTTGACTCTCATTCGCCTCATTGTCCTGTTGGAATTAACCTGCGGTTTCCAAGGACCGGATGGAGTTTCGGGGAAGACAAAATATCGTCTTCCGAGGAAATTGAAGATTAGGCCAAATATACAGCCACCGGATTTTGCCAGCAGGGGGGAAACTCCCATCGCAAATAGCAACTTTGTTGAAAAAAAATCTAGAATCCCAACCAAACATACGACCACGAAATACATTAACAACTCTGTAACTGAATTCCATCTGGCCTTGTGACGGAAGAGCAGAGAGATACAGAGCAAGTAGTTGATAATTGCAGCCAAGATAAATGCTGCAGCAGTTGAGACATTTATGCCTAATCCGAGAGCAAAAAGAATCAAAAAGATTACGATATTCGCTAAGGCTGAAAAACCTCCGATAAAAAGGTAAATGAGAAACTGGATAGGTAAAGGCGCTTTGGCTGCATTATAATGAAAGATGCAATACAGTGCCCTGATTCCATCTATTGCCACGATTTTCTTACCTTCTTCATAAGTGCGTCCACGGTATGAGATTCCCATTTCATAAATGCGAAGGCGCATCTGTGCGATCTTAGCGACTATCTCAGGTTCAAAGCCAAAACGATTTTCCTTGATCTCAATGCTCTGGATGATTTCTCTACGGAAGACTTTGTAGCACGTTTCCATATCAGTGAGGTTCAGGTCCGTGAACATATTTGAAACAAAGGTCAGAAAACGATTTCCCAAATAGTGCCAGAAGTATAGTACTCTATGAGCACCTGCAGATAAGAACCGTGAGCCCAAAACTACCTCAGCCTCATTGTTTATCAGTGGAACCAAAAGGTTTTTTAACTCCATGGGATTGTATTCGAGATCGGCATCCTGAATGGCAACAAATTCACCGGTGGCACTTTGGAATCCGGTACGCAGAGCTGCGCCTTTTCCTCGATTCTTGTCATGGTGTACAAGAACAATTTGTGGATACTGACTCTCAAGGGACTGCGCTATTTGCAAGCTTCCATCCTCAGAACCGTCATCGACAATGATGATCTCCAAAGACAGATCCTTATCCTCTATTTCAAGAACCTTTCTCACGCACTCTTGGAGAGTTCTTTCTTCATTGTAACAGGGGATGACCACAGTAAGCTTAACTGCTTTTTTGATTTCTAAGTCCTTCATTATCGGATGAGACATTTGGATAAATCACAATTTTCGTTAGATTTGCTGACGACATCCAATTCCTTTGAAAAGATCTTGCATTTCTTCACGGTATCATATCGCCCTTTATGCAATACTAAAATCAAAAGTAAATGCAAAGGTGTCAATGCGTCTGTTGCTGAAAGCAGTCATTTCTGCATTTTCCGGTCATGCCTGAAGCCCTTTGGGTCCAGATGTTGAAGGACTAGCTCAGAGACCGGAGAAGTTCCTCAAAATAGGTGATCGTAGGGTTTAGACCTTGTTCCAGTGGAACTTTGGGTTCCCAGTTTAGAATTTCTCGGGCAAGGGTAATGTCAGGTTGCCGCTGGCGGGGGTCATCCTCGGGCAGAGGCTCGAAACGAATTTCAGAATCAGAATTGGTCAGCTCAATCACCTTTTCGGCTAGTTCCAAAATGGTGAACTCCCCAGGGTTTCCAAGGTTGACGGGGCCGGTCACCTCATCTGGGGTATTCATGAGGCTAATGAGGCCTTCGATGAGGTCATCCACGTAGCAAAATGACCTGCTCTGATAACCGTCTCCATATATGGTGATAGGTTTTCCTTTCAAAGCTTGAACAATGAAATTGGAGACGACACGCCCGTCATTTAGGTGCATTCGAGGACCGTATGTGTTGAAAATGCGGGCCACCTTGATCTTCATACTATGTTGCCGGTGATAATCAAAAAAGAGGGTTTCCGCACAGCGCTTCCCTTCATCGTAGCAAGACCGAACACCGATGCAATTGACATTTCCACGGTAAGTTTCAGGTTGAGGATGAACGGCAGGGTCTCCGTATACTTCTGAGGTAGAAGCCTGGAGGATTTTTGCCTTAATCCGTTTTGCCAGCCCAAGCATATTGATAGATCCATGGACATTCACCTTAGTGGTTTGCACCGGGTCGTTTTGATAATGGATGGGAGAAGCAGGGCAGGCCAAATTATATATCTCGTCGACTTCAACATATAGGGGAAAGGTAATGTCGTGGCGGAGCAACTCGAAATAAGGATTTTTTAGAAGATGGACAATATTTCGTTTACTTCCGGTGTAAAAGTTGTCCGCACAGAGTACATCATGGTTTTGTTCCAGAAGGTGTTCACATAGATGAGAACCGAGGAATCCGGCACCGCCAGTAACAAGGACTCGTTTATTGTTGTGACGCATTGTAGGCGCTCCTTCATTTTGAAGTTTATCGTTAGCAATTCTTGTACTACTTCAATTTTTGTGCCATCGAGAACACAATGAGCTTCTTTTAGGCATTTTTAAAGATTGCATGAAGATGAGGGAACCATAATTTCACCAATTATTAATGGCACCACCTTGGGCCGAACTTATGACCACTGGCCCTCAAAGCCTTTCTGCTTTTGCATGGTACCCCTTATATCAATCTTATAGCTGTATTATCGGTATTCCTATCAAATTGTTAAAGGGAATTTCAACTGTAGTTTAGATGAGTTCATTCTCCCCAAGACAAGCCGTTCAAAAAGGCAATCGGAGGGAATAAACCTCTTTCACCTTGATTAACAAATAGTTATTTCAGTTTCCTTAATCATTTGAGAGAGATAATGTTGCCGTTTTGAAGGTTTTGCCGATTTATATTTGAATTCTCTGAAGGTCAGAGATGTCTTCTTGCCAGGATCTCGGCCTTCCTCTCTATTTCGGGCATCTCCAAAAGCATATAACCATATTACAAACAGCATCAGCGGGCAATGTTAAAGTTTTTGCCGTGAAAGCTTGCCTCAAAGGGCCATATTCCGTCTAAATTTTGACATCGTCTTATTTAGAATCGATATTTTTAGTTAGATAATGTAATATTTAAGAAACTGGTTTTATTAAGATCATGAATTCCAATTCCCTGAATTATAAGATCATTGACCATACAGCAGACCTGGGGATAGTTGTTAACGGTGTTGATGTAAAGGATGTGTTTATCCGGGCTGCTTATGCCATGACCGATCTTATGGTCAAGGCAGATATTAGTGAGAAGGGAGCAAAAAGAAAGGTTTCAGTTGAAGGTGAAGATTTCCCAGACCTTATGGTGAGATGGCTCAGTGAGATTCTCTATCTCTTTGACGGTGAACACATACTGGTTAGTGCAATAGAGATTAGTTCTATCAGCCCAATCCGATTGCAGTCTACACTTACTGTGGTACCTTTGAACAGAGGCCATCATGAAATCCTGAGAGAGATAAAGGCTGTTACCTACCATCAGATTTCAGTTGAGAGAGTACATGATGGTTGGGAGGCAAGGATTATATTTGATATTTAGCGTTGCAATTTGGGGATTGGCTACTATTCAGCCACCAAGACACCAAGTTCAATTTTCAATTATTTGTGTCTTGGTGACTTAGTGGCAGGGATTGTGGATTAAGGAATTGAGGAATTATAAAAACTTTAGGCACTTTAGCTCACTTTAGCTCACTTTAGCTCACTTTAGGCACTTCTAATCAGTAAGTTATGGATTTCAAGGTAAAAAAGATAGACGAATGGCGCTACCTTATACCTAAAAAAGGGGCTATGAGGGTACCAGGGTTAGTTTTTTCTAGCTCTGAGTTAATGCCCAACATAAAGGATGATCAGAGCCTCCTTCAGGTAGTCAATGTTGCAACCCTCCCTGGTATTGTCAAACATTCCCTTGCCATGCCAGAGAAGGTCATGGTGCTATCATCAGCTATATACTCAAAATCTGACAGTTCTAATTGCTTGATGAGCTTTTTCTGTTCTTTTTGTGTCTTTCTTTCTTGCGCTCTTTGTACTTGGAGTGATGATTTCACTATTGGGCTCCTTTCTTTCTCTCTCTTTTTTTAGAGTCCTATACCTGATTAGAGCCTATTTTTCAACAAAATGTTTTGTTTTTTAGTAATGATTTCACAGTGTTATAATCTATGGTCTGGGTTAACGTTAATAAGATAGCTTGGTCCGACCCCAGCTGTATTTCGGCACCGCTTTCTCCTGAACGTTTTAAGGGGAATGCCGGATTGGCCATGCAAAAGAAAAGGATACTGGGCACAACCGGCCGGCATGTCATTATTGCGGAAAGAAAATAGGCCCTGTAACCGAAACACCACGTGCATTCCCGCCTTTTTGTAGCTTGTGCAAGGGTTAGAGAGCGAATACCAATTTAGCAGCATTCTTTTTCTCATCTCTACAACATCACTACGATACCGACACCAGGTTATTATGTTCCTATTGCATCATTTTAAACCCAATCATTGCAGAAGGGGGCATCATGACAAAAGCAGTCCGCACACTTCCCATTACACAAATAATCCTGGATGAGGAAATATATCCCAGGGGAGGGGTTTATCCTAAACGCGTCACTATGTTTGCCGAAAACATACGCGATGGGTTTAAGATCGATCCCATCGAGGTAGAGATTCATCCTGAATATAGTGATAAATACCGCATTCTGGATGGCGCCCACCGCTGGCATGCATACAAGGAAATCGGCGCAACCGAAATACCCGTTCACATTATAACGCTGGATAGTGTTTATCCCCTGCTCTATGCGGCAAAAAAAGCCATAGGTCCCCTCCAGTTAAACGAAGAAGAGGCAAGAGATACCGCCCGTCGAGCATACGAAAATAATCCGCGGTTGACTTCCTATGAGATTGGTCAGGCGATCGGACGATCAAGACAGGCAGTCGACTCTTATATTGCCGATTTAAGAGCGACAACCGAGTTAGAAATGGATCTTAAAATCTTTCGCATGCACCGCATAAATATTCCCCAAGAAAGGATTGCGAAGAGATTAGGTGCCATACAAAGGACGGTATCGAAGCATTTAGAAAAAATGCCAGCATTGGCAATTATTCTAAATACC
>JAUVXZ010000101.1 GCA_030603345.1 Pseudomonadota bacterium | reverse complement strand
TTTCACGACTTATCAGTGGGGGAAGCCGCAGCCCTGAGCCTGTCGAAGGGAATGCGGAGGGGGCAAGTATCCCCTGTTGATAAGTCGTAGAAAAGACCAGGCTGGGAGCCTCGGAACAGAAGAAAAGACCTCATGACCATCATCCCAGACCCTTCTCCGTTATGTCCAATGCAAACGATAAAATGGTCTGCTTAGTAACTATCTGAGATCCGCTGTCGCAATCTCCCTGGGATAGATGAGTTTCAGGTGCCCGTCCTGCCACTGGTTGATACCTGCGGAGGCATAGAGATTCTGGCCTGCGTTCCTCGCGCCTGGTTTTGCAAACTTGACACCCCAGTTAAGCACCCCGTGGCCGGGCTTGATGTCCAGACTCAGTGCAGCAGCCCGCAGCTTGTCAGGATCCAGGGTTTCGGCATTCGGAAGAATAAATTTGTAGAAGATCCATGCCCCGCCAAACCCAACAAAGGATGTGGGGTTGGGGTATTCACCACGGTGTGTTTTTTTATATCTTTGAACGAAGTCAGCCGCGTCCTTGTTCGGCTGAGCCCCCAGTCTCTTGATGGAGATTTCCGCCGGGATGCCACCGGCAAGAACCCCATCTGCATCTTTTCCTAGAGCCTTGACGAAGTCCGGATTGCCCTGCCCTGCTGTAGTTCCGAAGACGAGTGTCTTAAACCTCAGTTCCTTGGATTGCCTGTGGAACAGGATGGAATCATTGATATACTGGGCTGCGAGAAGAATATCCGGTTTTGCCTGTTTGAGTTTTAAGATCAGGCCGGAGAGGTCCGCTGACTTGGCACTGTAGCTCTGGGTAGCGACCACATTCAACCCCAGGGCCTTGGCCCTTGCCTGCAGGCCTTTTCCTGTGGATGTTCCGAAGCCCCCATCTTCATGAACTATGGCCAGACGGAGATTTTTTTTGGTCTTTCCAAGTTTCGAGGCCAGTCTCTCAGCGGAAAAATCGACCATCTGAGTGGCCATCATGCTGCCACTAAAAGTGGTCCTGAAGAGGTACTTGAACCCGCGTGCTGTAATGAGGCCTGAGACCCCTTCAGTCTCTATGTAAAAGATTTTATTTTTTTCTGCAACCACGGTTGCAGCCATGGAAAGGCTGCTCGACTGGGTCCCGATTATGGCCGTGACCCTTTCATTCGTTATAAGCCTGTTCGCTTCGCTGGCCGCGGCCTGGGGATCAGGGGCATCTGCGCTTACCAAAACAACCTTCTTACCGAGGACCCCTCCAGCCTCGTTGATCATTTCGGTGGCAATCTTCACCCCATCAAAATTTTTGATCCCGTTTTTAGCGTTTGGTCCCGTGAGAGGATAAATGGTCCCGATGCGCCACACATTATCCGCAGCAAACGCCCCCTGGGTAACGGAAAAAAAGACAAGCAAAAAAGCTATTAAGGATGTTGTAATAAGAACTTTTCTCATTTTGTACCCTCCTTTTTTAAGGGGAAAAAATTGTTGTGCCCCATCCATAAGGCCTATATGATAAACAAGCAGGCTTTTTGTTACTGCGCGGTCCTAGATAAGGAAAAACCTCTTTATCAGGTGGTACGCAAGGTCTACGACGGCATGAGTACCCACATGTGGCTTTATAAGCCCTTTGGAAGAAATTAGAAGATGCCGCGTATCCATGGATTGCTTGCTTGGGAACTCCTTGTTAGATAGGTTTTCGCACATAGATTGTGCTTAAGTGTGAGGTTGCAGAGGAATATATTTTTACATCTTGACAGGTTAGACTCTTTTTCATATTTTAATATATACCTGTATAGACAATGTCAAGAAGAAAATGAATGATATCATCGATAAGAATAATCCAGAACCTATCTACCTCCAGATAAAGCATAATCTGCTCGCTTCAATAGAAAATGGAATTTATGCAATAAATCAGGCCATTCCGTCTGAAGTGGCAATAGCCAAGCGCTACCAGGTCAGCCGCATGACCGCGCGAACAGCTATTAATGAACTTGTTCAGGAAGGGTTGCTCTTCAGAAAACAGGGGAAAGGTACGTATGTCTCGGGGAAACGTTTTGATTATCATCTTTTCCGTATCACCAGTTTCAATCAGGACATGGCAGAACGGGGAATGACGTATTTTACCAAGGTACTCGAGTTAAAGGTTTGTTCTGCTCCAGAGAGAATCAGAAAGGGCTTAAAATTATCTGCAAATTCAAAGGTAATCTATATCAAAAGGCTCAGATACGCGGATAATGTGCCTCTTCTGCTCGAAGAGCGTTATCTAAACTATTCACTATGTAAGCGAATTCTAAAAGAAAACCTTGACGAAGAATCTATTCATAACTTGCTCATATATAAATATAAGCTTGCTTTAACGAAGGTTACACAATTTATTCAGGCTAAGAATCTGAGTAAGAAGGAAGCCAATCTTTTGAAGGCAGAAAAGGGCTCAGCAGCTCTTTATCTTCAAAGGACGACATATACTCATAAACAACCTGTTACACTGGTCACCTATCTATACCGGGGAGATCTATACCGGGTCTACGCTGAATTTGAGCCGTATGAATAATTGAGCAAGGTGCCCATATTCATGTTGCAAAGAAATACCCCGGCGAGTAGTCTTAATCGATCTGAAGATTCTACAAAGCCGGTTCTATGGCACCATCAGTTGATAGCACATGCTGAGACTCTGCTCACAAGGCCACATGGGGCCAGACCATCAAAAAATCTCGAAAGCAATTTATCTCATGATTTAGCAAGACGCTTGTAGCCTTTGCTCCTAATTTGGATGTTGTAAGAAGGCATGGCTTGGGGATTCACCACAGAGATACAGAGGCCACAGAGGAGATTATTCAGTCCAGGACTGATTGCCGGATAAGGCCTTTGGTACAGGTACGTTGCCCCGAGTGCTGCGTCCTTTTGCCCGATCGTCATCTCCCGATCCGGCAAAAAAGAAAGCTTGCTCTGTGCTCTCCGTGCCTCTGTGGTGAACTGATTAGCAAGAATGTTTGAAGAAAGGACCATACCATCATGGCGAAACAATTGATCGAATGTGTTCCCAACTTCAGCGAAGGGCAAAGACCGGAAGTCATCGAAGCGATTGTGACTCCCTTCCGGAAAAAGAAAGGATGTGTTGTTTTAGACTTTCGGGCAGATCCGGACCATAACCGGCTGGTGGTGAGCCTGGTTGGTGAGCCGGAACCAATTCAGGAAGCACTCCTTGAAGCCGCTCAAACCGCCATTTCCCACATTGATCTGAACCACCATCAGGGTGGGCACCCCCGCATAGGAGCGGTGGATGTCATCCCTTTTGTGCCCCTCCGAAACATAACCATGGAGGCCTGCGTGGAGCTTGCTCACGACTTCGGTAGCAGGTACTATGAAGAGACAGGGGTTCCTGTGTTTTTTTATGAAGAAGCAGCCACGATACCTGGGCGAAGGCAGCTTGAGAATATCAGAAAAGGGCAGTACGAAGGCCTGAAAAAGGAAATTGCAAATCCTGAACGGCATCCGGACGTGGGAGAACCAAAATTGCATTCCACTGCCGGGGCCACGGCCATTGGCGCAAGAAAATTCCTCATTGCCTTTAATGTGAACCTGGAAACAGATGACATAGACGTCGCCAAAGACGTCGCCAGGGCGGTTCGGGGCTCAAGCGGTGGGCTCGGCCATGTAAAGTGCATCGGTCTTGCCCTGAAAGACCGGGGGCTCGTCCAGGTGAGTATAAACATAGTGGACTATGAAAAGAATGCCCTCTATCGGGTGTTGGAGCTCGTCCGTATGGAGGCCAAGAGATGGGGGGTATCTGTGGCGGAAACTGAAATATATGGGATGGTACCTGCTGCGGCTCTTTTGGACAGCATATCATTTTACATGCAAACTGCTGGTTTTGATCCCAGTCAGGTGATTGAACTCCGGCTCCTCGAGATGCTTGGAGATGACACATGATCAGGAAGCTTTTCAGAAATGCACACATTGTCACGCCGTCCGATCCGGGAACCCCTCTCGCCGGGAAACGTCAGGCAGAGGTACGGCATTTCAAAAAAGGAGCCATCCTTTGCCGGGATGGGGTGATCGAGGCCATTGGAGATGAAAAGGATGTAATGGCGTCCCTCTCGCCCCGCGATGTAGATGTGGAGGTGGACTGCGCCGGATTCTGCCTTATTCCCGGGTTTGTGGATCCTCATACGCACATGTGCTTTGCCAACAGGAGAGAGGAAGAGTTTATCCTCCGTATGCAGGGGGCGGAGTACCTTGAGATCCTCCGCCGGGGAGGAGGAATCCTCTCCTCGGTGCGGGCCGTAAGAGCGGCCTCCGAAGAGGAACTCTTTTCTGTGACCCTGGAACATGCCCTATCGGCACTTGAGTTCGGTACTACTACCCTGGAGATCAAAAGCGGCTACGGGCTCGATACGGAAACAGAGCTCACCATGCTCCGGGTTATTGATCGTGTTGGGCGTGAAACTCCTCTGGACGTGGTCCCCACTTTTTTGGGGGCCCATGCCATACCCGAAGAGTTTGCCCAGTCCCCTGATAACTATGTGGATCTTCTCATTCAGGAGATGATTCCAGCGATTTCCGAGCAGGGGATTGCTCGATTTTGCGATGTGTTTTGCGAAAAGGGCGTCTTTTCCGTGGATCAAAGTCGCCGAATCTTGAAGGCTGCTCGGCAGGCTGGCATGGGGCTCAGGATTCACGCCGATGAGGTGCACGATCTGGGGGGAGCGGGGCTTGCAGCGGAACTCCGGGCCACCTCAGCCGAACACCTTCTGGCTGCCAGCGATGAAAACCTCCGTGCCATGGCCAAGCAGGGCGTAATCGGGGTACTCCTACCCGGAACTGCCTATTCCTTGCGCAAGACGTACGCTCCTGCCCGGAAAATGGTGGATTTCGGTGTTCCCGTGGCTCTTGCCACCGACTGCAACCCCGGTTCCTCTTACACAGAGTCCATGCCATTCGTTTTTGGCCTGGCTGTCCTCAACATGAATCTTTCTGTGGACGAGGCCTTGGTGGCGGCAACCTTGAATGCGGCCTATGCTGTGCGCATGGCCAAAGAGGTAGGCAGCCTGGATGCTGGAAAATGTGCTGACCTTCTTCTCCTGGACGGGGACAGCCCTGCCATTCTGGCGTATCATGCGGGGGTATCGCCGGTGGCAGAAGTGTACAAGCGCGGAGAGCTGGTGGCAAGGAATTGAATATTGACGATTGAATATTTAAGAATCAAGGGCTTCTCTAAAAAAATAGTCAATCTTCAATAGAAAATCGTCAATTTAAAGGGGGAATTCCTGTGAAACTTGATCAACTGTCGGTTCGGGATTTTGTTGCGGAACTGGGTTCTGATAACCCAACGCCCGGTGGCGGGAGCGTAGCCGCACTCTGTGGGGCCCTTGGTGCGGCGCTTTCAGGAATGGTAGCCAACCTGACGGTGGAGAGAGAAAAATACGAGCAAACCTGGAAGAGCATGGAAAAGGTCAAGAAAACAGCTGGAAATCTGTCGGCCCGTTTCCTTAAGCTCATGCAGGAGGATACCGACGCATACCAGAAGGTGACGGCAGCCTTTGAACTTCCAAAGGAAACCGAGGAACAGATGGCTTCGCGCCAGGATGCCATTGAGGAAGCAATGAAACGGGCTGCCACGGTACCCCTGGAAACCCTCAGGGCTTCAGTGAGGCTTGTTGGTATAGCTAGAGAGGCTGTGCAAGGAGGAAACCCCAACGCCATTACCGATGCCGGAGCAGCTGTTCAACTTGCCAACGCCACAGCAGTTGTTGCGAGCTATAACGTGCGAATCAACCTCTCTCGCATCAAAGACGAAGCATTCGTTGCAGCATCCGAGAAAGAAGTGGATGAAATCCTTAAGCGGTTGGAGGCCCTCTTCGCCGATGTAGATGGAAATGCCAACATTTACCTCGGGTGATCAGAAAACCATATCTCAGCATTTTAGATACCTTGGGAATTGCACGTCAATAGCAGTAAAACGTAACAAATTCTGATTTTTCCTACCCCATATATTTTGTTATCCTCTTGACACATAACACTATATGTGCTACACTATTGGCAATATCCTGGCGGTATTGATTTCGCTGGATTTATCAATCTCAATGCAAATCGATTGGTCGCTGAGTGGTTTTATGATTAATTATTCATTGAACCATCAATGGGTCGAATCATTTTCTGCTGGTTCACTCACAGGGTGTTTATCTGGCTCTATCGCTCTTAGAATAACCGTAACCGACCAAATATATGGGTACCGTCGGACGGTTGAAGAGCTTTATTTAATGGGCCAGGGGCGGGCGCATGCAATTGACTTGACACAGGCCCTAAAAACCTTACCATTAAGGGGGTTAAGAAAGTGGCGAGTAACATTGCATGCAAAAACGTACCAAACTCTGGGACTGTGCAATCAGATATTTTCATCGCATTTTGAGTTGCACAATCATCCTGGCGGCATTGATTTCGCTGGATTTATCAATCTCAATGCAAATCGATTGGTCGCTGAGTGGTTTTATGATTAATTATTCATTGAACCATCAATGGGTCGAATCATTTTCTGCTGGTTCACTCACAGGGTGTTTATCTTGTTCGGCGATAGAGTTCGGTTAGCCGACGGTGCTCATAAGCCAGACTTAACCCATGAAAAAGAATCTATATTCCCAATTACGCACGAAAAATAATCTTACAGATGCATGGAAAAAGGTCTATCGAAATGGCGTAAAATCGAAATCGATTGATACTCAAAAAGCAGTAAAAAAGTTTAATATTGAATATGATACTAAAATAGGGACCATCCAGAAGCAACTATATGAAGACCGATATAAATTCAAACCATCAACTGGCATCCCAATATTTAAATCAGGGAAAGATCCTCGACCTATAGTTTTGTGGGATATTCGCGATAGAGTAGTCCAGAGGGCTATTCTGAATATAATTCAATCTCAAGATTCCGTTAAAGTATATGTGAATGTACCAACTAGTTTTGGAGGCATTGAAGGTAAAAGCGTACGCAAAGCTATTCTCCATGTTTGTAATTCCATAAATTCTGGCCTAGTTTACCATATCACATCAGATATTCAGAAGTTTTTTACTCGCATTCCTCGCACTAAAGTAATCGACATTTTAACAAATCTTTTGCCTGATCAGTCATTGATAGAGATACTAGATCAAGCATCTAAAACGGAGTTAGATAATCTTTCTCAATTGGGAACAAAAAAGGAATTATTTCCTACTTATGAACTGGGTGTAGCTCAGGGTTGTTGTCTGTCTCCATTATTTGGGAATATTGTTCTGCATGAATTTGACAAAAACCTAAATTCAAATTCCAAAGATATCGTTTGCTATAGATATATTGATGATTTTATCATTTTAGGTAGAAGTGACAGTCTTGTAACAAAAGCATTTAGTAACGCTGTTAGATTACTCACTGATTTGAATATGGGTGCTTATTTACCTACAGACGGAAGCGGAAAAGCCAGACAAGGCAAAATATCAAATAGAGGGCTTGATTACTTAGGGTGCTCTATTAGTACAAGCTTTGTCCACCCGAACAAAAAATCTAGAAACGCAATAAAGAGAAGAGTCAAGCTATTGCTAAAAGACCGTTCCAGTCGATTGAAAAGCATCCAATCAAACAATTGGGATGTGGATTATTCATCAACGAAAACACTTCAAGATGTTAGCAATATCTTAATGGGTTGGGGGAATCAGTATTCCTTTTGCAACTCTAAAAGACTTTTTGGAGACATTGACATTGAAATTAATAAATACCTCAATGAATATTTTTCAGAATATAGCCGAATCAAAAAAGAATTAACTAATAACAATAATATTGAAGGACTAAGGAAGCTTTTAGGTGTTCATTTATTATCGGAAAGTAATTGTGATCCCATTCTACCTTTAGGGCATTAATCTATTATATCACCATATCAATTAATTTTTGTTATCCTCTTTTGCCACTTTTAGGCCAACACTCTTCTAACTTATTGATTTTTAAACACTATATCGGGTTCGATTCCCGCACCGCTCACCGTCTCAAACAACACAAACCTTAAGATTATTCATCTTTTGGGACATTCTTCGTTTTCAGTATCTCATTTACTAACTTCATCTAATCTATGATACCTTGCCACGACATTCAATATAGAAAAACCGGATGTATGATAAAGATACCAAAGCCTCAAGCTATGAGATGGTATCGACGCAGATTTCAAACGCAAATCAACAAATTCGGTAGAGGTAGCTGCTCGCAGATTTCATGAATTAGTTATCTTCTGCAGAGATCATTTCGCTTGCTCGCTGCAATCTGATATTGACCTTTCAACTACCATAGGTAATCCTCAAATTCCTTGAATTTAAGTATGTGGCAAGAAATCAAAGGCTGCAGCTGAAACTTGTTTAACTATTCTTATTGGATTATGTTCCGAATCAGCCACATGTTTTTCCGCTTTTGCGGGATTATGTTACGAGATAAATAAGCTAAAGGGATTATATGGCGCCACCTAATTCAAATTTAGGTTCGGCACAAAGGAGGCGAAGATTGAAGAAAGCTGTGCAAAGCCGAGATATCAAAAATGTGTGGCACTTCACTCGTCTTTCTAATTTAGAATCGATACTGAATGAAGGCTTGATACCGAGGTCGGAATTGGAGCAAAGAGAGAATCCGCCTGCCTTCAACAACGAATATAGACTCGATATGCAGCGAGATGCGATATCTTGCTCAATTGAACACCCGAACTACAAGATGTTTTATGGGCTTAGACAGCAATATCCAGAGGAAAAGTGGGTTGTATTAGCACTAAAATCAGACGTTTTATGGGAAAAGGACTGCGCATTTTGTGTCGAGAATGCTGCAAGTAATAATGTTACATGTATCCCAATAGAATCCCGAAAAGGCGTTGATACGTTTAATAGGTTATTTGATGAAATAGGGAGCAAACCTTCACGTAAAGAGTTGGGCATTCCTGATGCCTGTCCAACAAACCCTCAAGCGGAAATTTTGATATTCGGTCCCGTTGAGCCCAAATACATCATAGGGGCAGTTTGCCAGTCAAAGGCTGTGGAAAAAGAACTCAAGAGTGCTTTTGATGGGTTCGAATTCCTTTATCACGACGGGTTGTTTTCAGCCCGAAAGGATTATAGACACTGGTAAGAGACTAGGTTATGGCGGAACGTCCAGTATACATTCCAAGCGAGCGTGGAGAGAAATTCGTAACTACTAAGCTCGTTGACTTTACGTGGTTTCCGGGGATGTCTAAGATACAAAAACAAAAATCTATCAGGTCCCTTCATGAAAAAATACGACAGTTGCCGGGCATAGATAAGGTGCTAGAAATTTCAAGCAAGTCAGAAGATGAGTTAGGTATTAGGGTAAGCGCGTTTAATCTTATGATCGTAACCAAAAAGCGGAATATGCGTTTCAGTGTTGAATCTGCGTACCAGGCTAGCAAGGTATTCGAGCGGGGAGGGCCTTACATTGACCTTCTAACAAAATCTTCGCGGGAGGCAAAAAAAGATGTTAGATTAAAGAATTCAGGAAGGTTGCTGAAATTCGTATTCTTTGGACAGGAATGGAAGTTGGAACCGAAAACCGCATTTTATGACTGGGTTTATCTACATGCCCTGGATGAAAACGAAGATCTGTCACTGCAGATCTGCAAGTATTCGGCTTTTACCGACATTGAATTTAATCCGAAGCAATCAATTAACTGTCAAGCGCATTCGGCTGCTTTGCACGTAGCACTTTCTAAACGTGGACTGTTGCGAGATGCCCTCTCTGCTCAGGTGTCTTTTCTGTCCGTTATCAAAGATGTGCGACTTAAGAATGATCTCGAAAATCAAGAGTTACAGTTGTCGTTGTTTTGATTTGGAACCTAACGAACCAATGCAGCGCGCTATTTTCTGCGCTGGCTGCGTTGGTACTGTTGAGTCAAAGTATAAACTAACTGCTATTTATAGTAAGTCTCCCGTAAGTCACCTGGCTTGCGATTACTATACGCAACATCTACACGCTGGATGCGTATATCTAACTGAATTCATCATCTCTGCGTAGTCCTAGTCCATCGCATATTTCAGTCGCAATTTATCATCAAGTCAAAGCACTCAATAGAAGGGGTGCAGGGCGACATTGAACGGCGACCTGGGACCGCTCATCGCAGAATTATCTGATCAAATGACAGGCACTGAACTCCAGTTACAGCACGAAAAAGTTCGCCCTTTATTGGGCCTCAGGCGAGGGGATTAGGTATCCTCAGCGCCTGCAGTAATCGTTTGCAGGCATGGCTTTGGAGGATGCTGTAACTAAAATGTAACTAGTGCCCATCCATAAATGGGCTAAATTTTGGATTTGAGGACTGCGAACTCACCTCTCCCCTTGCCCTGTCCCTTAAAACAAGGAGCCTAAAACAACCAAACTCCCCGTTTTAGTACAAAGCACGTAAAGTTCGACACACCGGTAGAGAGTGTGTTCAATAAATAGTGTAGATATCTGAATTTGATCTAGGTCATGCCATCTCCTTTCTGGCAAGGGTCAATAGGTTCGCTGACACGATCGATGCCCAGACATAGCTTTTAAAAGATTGAAGACCTTTCCAGGTGCACTGGCGTAACCCAAAGCACCGTTTAAGCCATGAGATACCGGACTCCACGCCAGCCCGAAATCTCCGGAGCCGTCGATAGACCCATGGACTGCGACACATCTCCTCTACTTCAATACCGCGCTTCTTGGCAAAGCACACATCTTTGATGTGCTTGGACTTGGCAGAGTTGAGATTCTCTTTGCTCGCAAACCCACCGTCTAAGGCGACCTTGAGGGGATAGCGACCATAGAGCTCATTCTGACGATCAAGCATTTGATCGGTTAAGGTAGTGTCAGCCGGATTACCATCACAGATTACACAGTCAGTTATGAGGTTGGAGGAGCCACCGGTCACACAGAGTTTATGACCATAGAAGGTGTCTCGATGATCTTTCACAATGATGTCGGTATGAGGTTCAAAGATAGAGACAATCTTCTCAGAGGCAGGCACAGATTCCCCATGGATCACTCTCCGCTCGGTCTGATCGATCACCCGAGCAGTAAGCTCAGTATATGTCTCCAATTCTTCAGCCATCTTCTGTGCCAGGACCATCTGAGCGGGATCTGCGGAGAGGTATCCTTTGAGGAAAAACACTGCCCGCTGCGCATACCCGAGGCTCTTCTTGGTGACTTTAAGCAGATCGAGGTAGTGTCTCTTTCGGGACTTTCTATCCCTGGCGTTCATCACTCCTATCATCCTTCGCTTGGCCCGTTTGGTGTGCTCGGTGAAGGGGATATCGAAGCCCTGGAACTGCCCCTTGGCCTGGGTAAGGATTCGTGTGAGCACCCGAACTGAGTCCCACAGAAGGCTTGAATCTGAAGGTGCATGGATATGGGAGGAAACCACGGTGGAGTCGATGCGAACC
>JAUVXZ010000281.1 GCA_030603345.1 Pseudomonadota bacterium | reverse complement strand
TATGGGTATCTTTTTTTTGGATTATGCCCCACATAGTTTAGATGAGTGGGAGTTTCAAAATGGTTTATATAGATGGAGCCTATGATTCTAAGGCTTAGGGCGCAATAAACCATTTTGAATCGACCCAGTAAGGGGCCATGTCATAGGCCTGCCCTGGCGCGACATTGCTGGAATCCCGACATAGTCGGGACAGTATTTCGTAAGTAAGCTCTTTGTACTGATGCTTTGCATGCCAGGTCTGGGCCAGGGGCATAACCAAAAAAAAGATACCCATGCCCTCGACTTTTTGACATTACCCTGCTCCTATAACCGTGGTTGTTGACTTTATTAGTAAAGCATTTTAACATTCCTCGTCTTCTTAAACCTTTTCGCTCTCTTCAGGACATGCTTCTAAAAGATTACAAAGGCAAAGACACTCAGAGGACGTTAGGTCTTCAGCGGGGAAAGGCTGCACTCAAGCGGGAAACCTCATCGGTAAAGCCCGCACGGGTATTCATGTGGATAGGACTATGCGCTCTCGTGGTTTTTGTCAACTATCTGTTTCTCGTACGCCTGGGACCGTTAGGCAAAAAAGAAATAACAATAGGACCGATACTCAGAGAAAATGCAAAGCCAGATACCTTTGAAGACTGGTTTGATAAGGGCTATAAGAAATATCAAGAAGGGGACCCTGTAGGAGCGGCCGAAGCATATACAAAGGCTATCATGCTTAAACCAGAAGAAACAAGATCTTATTTTAACAGGGGAATTGTTTATATGACTATGGACGAGTATGATAAGGCAATAGATGACTACAATAAGGTAATTGGATTGCGGGCAGATTATGCTGAGGCCTACCATAATCGAGGATGGGCCCACTTCCATAAGGGTCATTTTGATCTTGCCATTCAAGATTGTAATCAAGCCCTGCTTTTGAACCCAGATATGGTACCAGTTTACCTTACGCGGGGAATGGCTTACAAAGCTAAAGGCTTGCTTGACATGGCAAAGAGTGATTTTCAAAAAAGCTGTGAATTAGGCGATAATAGTGGTTGCAAGGCATACGGAGAGCTTTCAAAAACAACGCATGATGGATCATGATCTGAGATTTTTCTTTGTGCGAGAGGGTAAGACAATTTTTTGACTTTGTTGAGTTCCTTGGGCTCGTTGTGCTAAAGTATACGCACTCAATGAACACAAAAACGTCAGCAGTGAAACTACTCCTTATCCGGCCTCTATGCTGACCCTGATGCAGGATGGGGTAATCATCAATCTCTTTTGTCCGCTCTCTTGCAAACACGATGAAGCCGATTCATGGGACACGTATTTGATCAAAAATTGGTTAGACTCTATGAAGCATGGGAAAAGTCGCCCGAAGGGGTGTCACTTGATAGGTTGAGTACTCAGCTTATCATCCGCCTGTTAAAGCCACAGAGGGGGGAGAGGATTTTAGATATTGGGTGCGGCACAGGAAATCATCTCCTGCTATTTCACCGATTAGGGCTTGATGTGACGGGCATTGATGCCTCTCCCTATATGCTGGATATCGCTCGGTCAAGATTGGGCAATAAGGCGTCTCTCAAGATCGGCAGAGCAGAGGACCTACCTTTTGAGGATAACGAATTTGATGTGGCTACCCTCATTTATACATTAGAATTCCTTGATGATACATATGCAGCACTCCGGGAGGTTGTGAGGGTGGCAAAACATAGAGTTTTTGTAGGGGTACTCAATGGCCTGTCTCTGGGATGCATTGGTAACAAATGTTATGCTCTGTTTCATGACACTATCTTTAGAGAGGTACAGTTATTTACACTATGGGGGCTGAAGAGTTCTGTGAAAAAGGTGTGTGGCAATGTGCCCATGGAATGGGGAAGCGTCCAGGTAATGCCCTTCTTTTTGAGGAAATATAGTGAAAGGATTGAGATGTCGCCTGTATTGCAATCCTCTCCATTTGGCAGATTTTTGGGTCTTGTCTTTGAGATGACCTATACCTTAAGAACAGAAAGCCTGAGGGTTACCGAAAGGTTGAAAAAAGAAGCAGAATCTCCAGTAGGGACCCCCGGTTTCTAATGAATAAGCGATTTTAGCCCTTGACACAAAGTTATTGAATAATTAATCCTAAGCATATATTAATAGGCTTCAACGCTCAGTGCGAGAGTGGCGGAACTGGCAGACGCACTGGACTTAGGATCCAGCCCGCTTTGTCGGATAGGGGTTCGAGTCCCCTCTCTCGCACCAATTATGAATATTCATACGGTTACTAACCAAGCTGTGCCTCCCCGGCTCGGGGCGGGCAAACCGAAGCCCGTCTGCCAAGCCCGCCCGCCTCGCAAGCGAAAGCGTTGCGGGCAGGTAGAGCGAGGTGACCCAGGGCACGAGCGGGCAGGTGTAAACCGATCGGCGCTCAAACACTTATGATTTTGCGCCTTAGTGGGAAATTCAGACACGTCTAATGAGTCAGTCTTAGTGAGAAGGTATGGAAACAAACATTGAGGAAATAAGTCAGGTAAAAAGACGTATTGATGTTGAAATCGAGGCGGAAGAGGTAAACAAGAAACTGGATCAAGCCTACCGAGAGATTTCAAAAAGGGTCAAGGTGAAGGGTTTTAGGCCCGGAAAGGTCCCCCGAAGGATACTTGAGCAGTACTATTCAAAACAAATCTTATCTGATGTTAAGAGCGATTTAATAGAGAAATCTTTCTCTAAGGTGATAGAGGAGACCAAACTATTTCCCTTAGGAAGACCTTCCCTGGAAGATGGGGCCATAAGGCCAGGTGAGAGTTTTAAGTATACTATCCACATGGAGGTAAAGCCAGACTTCGAGCTAAAGGACTATATGGGAATTCCTGCAGAGAAAGAAATCTTAAATGTTTCCGAAGATGATGTCGATAAGAAGCTTGAGGAAATAAGAGAAGCGCATGCTAATCTTACGTCCATCACTGAACACCGAGAAATACAAGACGCCGATTATGTGATCATCGATTATGAAGGCTTTTGGAATGAAAAACCCCTCAAAGACGTGAAGGGTCAGGATTCCTTAATCCATGTCGGAAGTCAGAGTTTTTATCCTGAAGTAGAATCAGGCATGGTGGGTCTGAAAAAGGGGGCTGAAAAAAATATAGAGATTGATTTCAAAGAAGATTTTCATGATAAGCGATTGGCTGGCAAGCGGGTCACCTTCTCTATAACAATCAAGGATATTAAAAAGAAGGAACTTCCCGAATTGAATGATGATTTTGCAAAGGGTTTAGGTTCCGATATTAAATCCTTCAGCGATTTGCGGGTGCGCGTAAAGGAAGATATTACCCTGCAAGAAGAGAGGAGGATAGACAGAGAGTTGGAGAAGCGCCTTCTCAGAAAAATAACGGGCTCTGTAGATTTTGAGCTCCCTGAGATCGCGGTTGAAAACGAAATCGAACGATCAATAGCCATGATTAAACAAAATTTTCTTATGAGGGGAACCCAATTCGAATCGGCTGGCATTTCAGAAGAAAAGATGAGAGAGGATTTCCGGAAAGGCGCTGAAGAAAAGGTTAAGGAAGATCTTGTGTTAAGTAAAATAGCTGATTCGGAGGATATTGGTATTGAGGAGCATGAGGTAAGGGAAGGTTTCCAGAAGCTCGCTGCTGAAACGCGAAGGGATCTGGCTACGCTTCAAAGATACTATGAAGAAAACAATTTAGTGGATTCATTCAAGAATCAGCTCTTGGTTGAAAAGATATTGAATCATTGTGTTCAAGGTGCTAAGATCACTGAAGTGAAAAAGATACCGAGAGAGAGCCAAGAAGACAGAAAGGAACCATAGACATATGCTGATACCTATTGTGGTAGAACAAACATCGAGGGGTGAGAGAGCTTATGATATTTACTCACGCCTTCTCAAGGATAGAATCATTTTTATGGGTGAACAGGTAACTGATGACATGGCAAATATTATTATTGCCCAGTTTCTGTTCCTGGAATCTGAAGACCCCGATAAGGACATAAATCTCTATATCAATTCCCCTGGGGGCTCCATTACAGCAGGGCTTGCTATCTATGATACCATGCAATATGTGAAACCTGATATCACAACTATCTGCACCGGACAGGCCAGCAGCATG
>JAUVXZ010000081.1 GCA_030603345.1 Pseudomonadota bacterium | reverse complement strand
GAGATCCAGGTCGCTTACGGAGGCGATTTTGGACCAGACCTTGATTTTGTGGCTCACCATAATAAGCTGAGCCCGGAGGAGGTTATCCAGATCCACACCTCCGGAACGTATCTCATTTACATGCTCGGCTTTACACCTGGATTCCCCTTTTTGGGTGGATTATCGGAGAAGTTATTTACTCCCAGACTTGAAAAGCCCCGGCAGTTCGTGCCTGCTGGTTCCGTTGGAATTGCCAAGAATCAAACAGGCATCTATTCCATTGATAGTCCGGGGGGATGGCAGCTCATCGGGAGAACACCGATAAAGATCTACGACCCCACACGATCTCCCCCGTTCCTTCTGAAGGCCGGAAATTACCTGAGGTTCAAGAGAATTTCAGGAGAGGAGTTCCAGGAGATAGCGGGGCCACATAAGGACTAGAAAATGGATATCTTTGAAGTAATCCAACCAGGGGCATATACAACGATTCAGGATAGGGGCCGATTTGACTACCAACAATACGGTGTTCCTATATGTGGAGTGGTAGACTCATTCGCCTATCGAGTGGCAAATGCTCTGGTCGGCAATTCTCAGGGCCAAGCAGTGTTGGAGGCAACGGTTTTCGGGCCTACCCTAAAGGTGTTGAATGAGGGATTGATTGCAGTTACCGGTGGAAACCTCTCACCCTTTCTCAACAATACTCCCCTACCCATGTGGGAATCGGTGACCATCCGGCCGGGTGACATGATTCAATTCAAGGGCGTGAAAGGTGGATGCCGGGCTTATATAGCCGTGGCAGGTGGTATCGATGTCCCCATTGTCATGGGTAGCCGTTCCACATACGTAGCCGGGAAGATTGGAGGAATCGATGGCCGCCCCTTGGCAGCAGGGGATAGGCTGAATAAGGGGGAAGGCATAGCAAAGGCTGGAAACCGGGTTCCCTCGAACCTTATTCCCACCTATTCAAATGATATAGAGATCCGGGTTATTTTGGGACCCCAAGATGATTATTTCTCTGAAGGTATTGAAAAATTCTTGAGTTCAACGTTCAAGGTGAGCGACAAAGCAGACCGGATGGGATACCGCCTTGAAGGGGATATGATTATGCATAGAGACGGTGTCGAGAAGAGCATCATCTCCGAACCAAGCGTGCCTGGTGGTATCCAGGTTCCCCCTGACGGCCAACCCATTATCCTTTTAGTCGAACAGACGGTAGGGGGCTACACCAAGATCGCCACGATCGTCTCACCTGATATTGGAAAGGTAGGGCAGGCAAAACCGGGCGATCAGATCCATTTCAAGCAGGTAGACATCGAGGAAGCCCACCGGATCCTAAGGATGGAAGAGGAAAAGATAGAGTCACTAAAGATGTCCCTCATGAGATAATTTGTACTATCCGTGGTCCCTTGTCAGTAGTCAGTTGTGCTTGTAGTTTAGGACATTTGGCTGAAGCAGCATAACAGCTTTTTGCGCGGCGTAGACTCGTCCCAAAGTTCGCGAAGAGACTGAAATGAATTCGAGAAATGAACCAGATTTGAAGGCATGGCTCCAGGAAATGAGATGGCAGGAGATCCAGCAGTTCCGTGATAGCGGAGGAGATCTTGCCGTTATACCGGTAGGAAGCGTCGAGCAACACGGTTTTCACCTCCCTTTGGGAACTGACAGTATGGTGGCCATCAGACTCGCCGAAGATGCGGCGCAGCGAACAGAAGCGGTTGTGACGCCTCCCCTTTGGTTTGGCTGGAGTCCACATCACCTGGCCTTACCAGGCACGATCTCCATAAGGCCCCAAATCCTCATTGAAATACTCTTTGATATCCTGAGTTCATTGACCGCTCATGGCTTTGACAAATTTGTCATTGTCAATGGCCACAGGATAGTGAATATTCCCTGGATTCAAATCTCGGCGGAAAAAGCACAGCGAGAGCTGGGTGTAAAGGTTGTTATTTACGATCCAGCTTACATGTCCAAGGAGATCTCGGATGGAATTGGCTTTGGCGAACTTGGCCACGCAGAAGAAATAGAGACCTCTCATATGCTTCATATTATGCCGCACTTGGTCCGGATGGAAAAAGCTAAAGACTATATTTCACCTGAAAAAAAGCTCTATCATGTTGATCCGAGAACCCCTAAAGACACGCTCTGTTATGTGCCGAGCACGGCCAAGGATTTGGAGCAAAGAGCCGGGGAATCAGGAGGAGCCTCTGGAAGACCCAGCCTGGCAACTGCCGAAAAGGGAAAGCAGTTGCATGAGCACCTGGTGGCGAGATTGATAGAGGTCATAACTGAATTGAATAACGGCAATAGTAAGTGATGGGTGTACAGGCTGGGAATGGATGTAGGGTAGACATTTACTGAGACTTTCTTTCAAAGAGGTTCCGCGCTTTAGAGAGGGAAAGGAGGTGATACACTGTTCAAAGCGACAGGAGGGTAATCGGGCAAGCATTTCAAAAGTAACCCAGTAAATTAAAAGGAGGCCAAAATGAAGGCAAATAAGAAAATAACCCGTGTAGATTTCACCAAGGCTACTATAGTAGCGGTTATTGTAGGTGCAGTCTTGTCTATGGGATTTGGGATGGCTATAGCTCAACCCAAAGAGGTGAAGATAGGGGTTATCTATCCACTTTCGGGTCCGGTTGCACATGCAGGGCAGATGGCCAAGGAAGCTGTCTCTCTGTGCGTGGACTACGTCAACAACAAATGGCCTGACCTGCCGATTCCCATCGGAAAATGGGAAGGGATTCCAGGCCTCAATGGAGCGAAAATAAAACTGATCTTCGCAGACCATAGAGGAGAGCCAGACAGGGGAGCAGATCTAGCGAAAAAGCTTATCATAGATGACAAGGTTGTGGGCATTTGCGGATGCTACCATAGTTCAGTAACCAAGACAGTCAGCACCGTTTGCGAGAAATACAAAATACCCATGATAAACCCGGAATCCACATCTCCTGTTTTGACCAAGAGGGGCTACAAATGGTTCTTTAGGGCCACCCCGCATGACAGAATTTTCGTAAGAGACTTTTTCGAGTTCCTCGAGCTTCTGACTCAGGGAAAGGTGCCTGGTGTTAGGGCTGTCTCCAAGTCAGATATAGATGAAATCGGTGCCTGTACTGAGAACACGGAGTGGGGAGCAGGAACCAGAGATGTTATAAAGGAATTTGCCAAAAAGTATGGGTATAAGATAGTGTCTGATGTGACATATCCTCATGAATCGCCTGATTTGACTGCGGAGGTTCGAAGGCTCCTGGCACCTAAACCAGAGACTCTGATGTTCGCTTCATATATCTCCGACGCCATCCTTTTGACCAAGACCATGAAGGAATTTAAGGCAAAGGCGAATATTTTCTGGTCACAGGACGTTGGCTTTTACCAACCAAAATATATGGAGACTTTTGGTCCGGCTATTAACGGAATCCTTAACCGTACCGTGTTCTCTAAGAAGCTTTTTGCTGTAAAGCCCGTTGCAAAGCATATAAACGTGGAATTCAAAAAGAGGGCTGGAGTTGATTTTATGGGTACTTCTGCTCGGGCGTTCACCGGTATGCAGGCATGGGCCTACGTCCTCAATAAAGCTGGATCAACGGATCCAGAAGCCATCCGAAAAGCAGCCGAAACAATCGAAATACCCGGTAAAGACCTGATCGTGCCATGGAAGGGGATCAAGTTCGAGAATGTGGGTGGAGAGACAAACCAGAATACCTGGTCCAGTGGTTTGATTGTCCAGTATCAGAAACAAGATCCAGAGATTATCTTCCCCCTTGACGCAGCTACAGCAAAGTTCGTCTATCCATGGCCGGGATTGAAATAGCAGGCTGGGGAATTACAGGAAATAGCGGAGACGGAACAAATGAACCTGCCCGAGTTCAGAGCTCGGGTAGGTTCAAAACGTATCAATGGTAGGAATATCCTATGGAGATGCTATTATCAACACTAATATCTGCGTTGCAAATGGGAATGCTTTTTGCCCTGGTTGCGTTAGGGCTTGCTATTATATTCGGCGTGATGAATATAGTAAATTTTGCCCACGGCGAGTTCCTTATGGTTGGAATGTATACTGCATTCCTCACCGCAACAATCTTCTCAATAGAGCCGCTGTTGACCCTGCCAATAGCCGCAATGGTCGGCTTTTTATTGGGTATAGCCTCGTATTATATGCTCGTCAGATATCTGTTAAAGGGACCAATGATCGCTCAACTCCTGGGTACCTTTGGGTTGATGATTTTCCTGAGATATCTGGCCATGTGCATTTTCGGACCCGATTATGAAACCCTGGAACATGGACTGCTCATTGGCAAAAGCATTAAGTTGGGCGCTGTGGTGCTGAGTTATCCTAGATTAGGGACTGCTGTACTCAGTATGCTGGCCTTCGGAATCATCTACTGGATGATGGACTACACCCGCCTTGGAAAGGCATTAAAGGCAACAGCACTAGACGTTGAGGCCGCAGGCTATATGGGTATAGACACGGAAAGGATGCGAGGCCTTGCATGGGGCCTGGGAGGGGCCACCGTGGGAATTGCCGGGGCCCTGCTGATCAATTTCTACTATGTCTTTCCAACAATAGGGATCCTCTTCTGTATGATCGCCTTTGCAACAGTAGCCCTGGGTGGGTTCGGATCGATAAAGGGGGCCTTTATTGCTGGGTTGATCATGGGGATGATCATAGATCTAGGAGGGACCTATATCGGCCCCCAATACAAATTTGCCCTCGTTTATCTTACCTTTTTTCTCGTAGTAGTAATAAGGCCTAAAGGACTCTTCGGGTGGTGATGCAAATTAGAACACTGAAAGATGCGCTTTCGTTTGGAGATCTACCTGCCTCGGAAAGGATTGGTTTCATCCTCTTTATTATCTTTTGTCTTATCTTTCCTTGGATCATAAAGGGGGGCTTCGCTCAAGCGGTTATGATCCAATTTCTCATTTTCTGCTTATATGGGCTGGGATGGAATCTCATCGGAGGATATGGGGGGCAGGTAGCCCTGGGTCAGGCGAAAAATGTTGGAATGTCTGCTTACACTGTGGCCTTGCTCATAGTTCGGTGGGATATTCCATTTTGGGTATGCACTCCCTTGGGTGTATTAGTAGCAACTGTCGAGTCCTTCGTCCTCGGCTATTTTCTATTCAGGCTGAGAGGTCACTATTTTGCTATCGCCACCATTGCTGTATCGCTCGTCTGGCAGCAATTATTTATCAATTGGAATTTTGTAGGGGGAGCCCGGGGTATAGAGTTACCCTTAAGGGAAACCCCGAACTTCATTTATATGCAGTTCGTCTCTCCCATCTACTATCACTATTTTGCCTTCGTGCTGGTGATGATAGCCATTTTATATATGAATTGGTTCAGGAAATCCAGACTTGGATATCAATTACGGGCCATAACCGCAAACGAAGAGGTTGCAGAAAGCCTCGGGATCAATATCCATTGGGTGAAGGTCAAGACATACTGCATTACAGGTGTGTTTGCAGGTATGGGGGGAGCCTTCTACACCGTCTACTACAATTATATCGACCCCTTTTCCGTGATGCATTTGGAGCTGTCCATCATGATCGCCTTGATGACTATGATAGGCGGCGCAGGCTCCATGTGGGGTCCAATAATCGGTGCAATGATTTTGATTCCCCTGGATCGTTACCTGGGTGCCTGGCTTGGAGGAAGAGGGATTATCGGGGTGGACTTCATGATTTATGCTATGATGGTGATGATAATATCGGCCTATGAACCCAAAGGGATCTGGGGTATAATTGAGAAAGCTCGGAGGAAGAGGTAGACAGAGGCGCCATGGCATTATTGGAAGTAACCGATTTGACTAAAGATTTTGGCGGTGTAGCCGCTAACAGCCACATATCCCTTGAGATTGAAAAGGGGGAGATCATCGGGCTGATAGGTCCGAACGGTGCGGGAAAGACCACCCTGTTTAACTGCATTGTTGGGTATCACAAACCGGACCAGGGTATAATACGATTCAAGGACAAAAATATCACCGGATTCAAACCCTTTCAGACGAATCGGGAGGGGATTGGCAGGACCTTTCAACTTATGAGTATCTCCGGAGACCTTACTGTCTTGGAGAATGTCATGATAGGGTCCTTTTGTAGAACATCCGATCGTCGAATTGCACGGGAGGAGGCCTCTGAAATATTGAATGTTGTGGAATTGGAGAAAGACACTGAGGCTTATATGACCGAACTGCCTATAGCCACTCAGAAGCGAGTTGGCCTTGCTATGGCCCTCGCCACCAGGCCGGAACTCCTGATGCTTGACGAAGTTGCATCGGGCTTAAATCCTAAGGAAACGGAGGAGATGGTAGCGCTTCTCCAAAGAATTCATGAGGCCAAGGGGCTTACCCTTTTTGTCATAGAACATGTGATGGAAGTCGTCATGCCTATTTCCCAGCGCATCATCGTCTTGGATGGGGGGCAAAAAATAGCGGAGGGAAAGCCTAAAGACATTGCCAACGATGAACGGGTGATAAAGGCTTATTTGGGTGAGAAGTATGCTAAAGGTCGAAAAAATAGAGGTTCGATATAGCGGTGTACCCGTAATCCACGATGTTTCCTTTCACGTTAATGGCGGGGAGTTGGTCTCGATCGTTGGGGCCAATGGTTCGGGTAAGACAACGTTATTGAAGACGGTGGCCGGAACCCTCCACCCTGAAAAAGGCAGCATCGAATTCGAGAATGAGGATATCAGCAGAAGCTCTACGGTCAACATAGTAAGGAAGGGAATCACGTATGTCCCCGAAGAGAGGCGCATCTTCGGCCCCCTTTCTGTAGAGGAGAACCTGAAATTGGGTGCGTACATAGTCGATGACAGGGAGGAGATAGAAAAGAACCTGGATTATGTGTACGGCCTGTTTCCCATCTTAAAGACGAGGCGGAAACAATTAGGGGAGACTCTGAGCGGTGGGGAACAGCAGATGCTTGCTATTGGAAGAGGTTTGATGTCAAGCCCTAAACTGTTGATGCTGGATGAACCCTCTCTGGGGCTTATGCCCAAACTGGTGGATGAGATGCTTGAAGCGGTGGCTACGTTGAAAGGGGAAGGTATAACTATCTTGCTCGTTGAACAGAAGGTCAGGGAGGCATTGGAAATGGCGGACAGGGGATACGTATTGCAGACAGGTCGGACTATTTACAAGGGAACGGGGGAGGAACTTCTGGAGACCGATATTGTCAAGAAAGCCTTTTTAGGTCTCTAAAGATGATGATCTGGTAAAAAGTCAAAAAGATCAGGATTTGGAGTAATGCCCTTAGGGCTAACTACTGACAATAATTCGCAATTCCTGAATCCCTAAATTCGCAATTGCCTGTAAAAAGGACTTTTTACAGGCGCATCAAAGATAGATCGTCATAAGCCCCGATGGTAAAGATTGCGCTCGGATAGTCCGAGAGGGAATACTCCCCTTTTACCCCAACCACCTCTTAGGGCAGAGTGGATATCCCCTCCTTGAACCCCTTAATCCTCCCCTCCATCTCCCTAAGGGCCTCATAAGCATCATCCAAAGATACCTGTTTGAAGGTCACTGTATCACCAGGTTTTACCTGTCCTAAGAGTGGGAGGTCAGCTGTAATCACAGTAGCGATCTTTCTGTAACCTCCTGTTACGGTTTCAACCAGGATGATAATGGGCTGGCCATCCCCTGGTACCTGAATGGTCCCGGAGATTACTCCCTCAGAGATGATTGATTCACTTACTTCAGGCCTTCTCTCAATCATCGGCCCGGTCAATCTGATACCGGTGCGGTCCGAATCGGGGCTTACCTGGTATGGAGAACCCAGAAAGGTCTTTTTGCCCTTTTCAGTGAATTGATCATCTTGAGGACCAAGGATCACCCTTAAATGCCGCTCCTTACCGTAGGGAGGAATCCATGCTTGTGGGAACGTGCTTCCTCCTGTTTTGAGGTGAAGATATGGCGAATTCGAAGAAAGGATATCCCCTTTTTGGAGGGGCCTTCCGTCTAGCCCGCCAAATTTCGAAGAGAGGTTTGTGGATTTACTACCCATAACTTCTGGCAGGGAGATCCCCCCACCTATAGCCAGGTATGAGCGACAACCGCCCTTTAGGCCCCTGAACGAAACTGTATCACCTTTGCCTAGGATCCAGGAAGTCCACATATCCAGGGGCTTATCGTTACTGCAGGCCTGGAGGTCGGCACCGGTGACGGCGATAGCTACAACTGTAAGTGCCTTCAGCTTTAGTCCCATGAGAGTGATCTCCAGACACGCCTCATTCTCAGGGTTGCCTACCAGCAAATTTGCCACCCTGAAGGAGAAGGAATCCAGCGCCCCACTGGGGGCAACGCCAAATCTGCCATAACCGAATCTCCCTTTATCTTGCACACTGGTAAGGAGACCAGGCGCTACTACTTCAAAGGTCTCTACCGTGGCCACTGTTTGAACTCCTCCTCTTCTATTGGCAAGAACCTCACCCAATCAGCCATTTCAAGGAGTGTGGGTGGTGATTGGAATGGATCGAATAACTTCAAGGGGGTGCGACCGAGGATGTGTAATCCCCCTGGGCTTTCAACAGGGTATATGACCGTTTGATTCTTGGCAATCGCCACAGACCCGTGGGGAACATTGGTCCGTGGAGTTTCTCTGCGGGGTGTGATAAGGGCCTTTGGGAGTTCCGCGATATAGGGGTGCCCAGGTGTGAAGCCGATCATATAGACTTGATAGGTGGTTCCTGTATGAAGTTGGATTACCTCCTCGGGGCTTATTTTGTGGTACCGGGCCACCCATTCCAGATCAGGACCATATTCGCCACCATAGACAACCGGAATCTCCACGGTCTTGGGCTCAGGGATCTGGATTCCCTCGATCTGTTTTTGCAGATCTTCTATACGATTCTTTAATCTAACAACATTTAACTTGAGTGGATCATAAATGATGAGAAGCGATCGGTACGTAGGGATGATTTCCACCAGACCTTCTGCGGGATCTTCCATCAGCGCGATGGCAAACTGCCTCACCCGTCGGTTAATCTCAGGACTTATTTGATCCCCCAGCTCGACGATTACGGACCGGTCTCCCATGCTACGATAGAGAAGCTTCTGATAGAACATCGTTATTTCCTAGAAGAATTTCCGCACGTGGGTGATCTCTATTTCAGAGGCAAGGAAGGCCTCCCTGCGGTGCTTTGCCAACCTTGTCGTTGCCTCAGCTGCTGAATGGTGATCTTCAATAGAAAGTTTTTCTCTCTCAAGCTCTATGCCTTATATTCCAAAGGCACTAGCAGATCAGGCAGATTATTATGAAGATCAATACCACTTTAGTCAACGGGGAACCTAGAGTAAAGATGAATCACCCGCTTAAGATATTCGAGATGGCTCATTTGCACTACCCTATAACACAAACGTTTTTTTCTTGGCCCTTAGGTGGTGTAACCTTCTCGCTGGTGCTTAATGAGAAGGGCCAAAAGGGTGAGCCTTCCGCAAAAAAATCTGCTACCTTCCCAATTAAAGATTTCTTGGAAACAACAGGATGAGTTTGGGGGAAATGGTCTGCGAAGATGCCCTGCTCGTAAATAAATGAAAAATTTTGCTTGACAAAACAAAGGAAATTGGGCTGACTATATTTGGACTATTAAATAGACCAACCGCATGGCTGAACAAAAATTTCCATCTTTGGTCCCACCTAAGAAAGAAAGACTTTCGGATGCTATAGCATCTCAAATCAAAACTCTGATTTTCTCAAATAATGTAGAAGAGCGACAGAAACTACCTTCCGAACGCGATCTTGCGGATCAACTGGGAGTCAGTAGAGTTGTGGTCAGGGATGCCCTCAGATCATTGGAACAATCCGGACTCATTGAGATTCGGCCTGGTTCATCGGGGGGATCCTTTGTAACACATAATTTATACAAGCCGTTCTTTGACTCCATTTATGATCTTTTCCGTGAAGGGAAACTTACGCTACACTATTTTTACGAGGTCAGAGAAGCGATTGAGTGCTACAGCATAAAACTGGCGGTAAAGAGAGTGACCACGGAAGACCTTCACAGACTCCAGATTATAAACCGGAAACTAATCGATGATATAGCGGATAAGACAAAGCTTCGTGAGAACAATATGGCCTTTCATCTTGCCATTGCTGATATTTCAGGAAATCCTTTGATAAAAATGATGGTTCAATCTTTGATTGAATTGTTGAATACGCTTTACCCTGAATCTCGCCAATCTTCGGAATATATCAGAAACACCTTTCACCGGCATGAGGCTATCATCCAAGCATTGAAAGAGAGAGATGGTGAACAGTGCGAAAAACTGATGGCTATTGACACGGAATACACGAAAAAACTTGTCTTTTAAGTGAGGGTGATGAGGGCAAAGCGCCCATGATTTCCTACTTTGATGAAGGAAGGTATGTTGATTGCTGCTCCGTCCGTTGGACCCTGCTTTGTGGCGCAGAGACCGAATCGGCCAGTTATTCAGCAGGCTCCATGGAGGCGCAAGGTAACCGGCAATCATTTTAACGTTTATTAACCATAAAAAAGGAGGATGGAAAATGAGAAAGAAAGGATCTTTAACATCAACGGGTTTTCTTTGTCTCTTAGTAACCCTATTAACCGTTCTTGTCACCATGGGGGTTTCCAGTCCGGCCGTAGCTCAGGAACGATTTGATATTGATATATCTACCCTTCCGGCTGGATTCTCCTCATACATTATGGGGGTGGCCCTGGCAGAGGTGATCAATAAGAACAGTACGTGGTTGCATGCTACCGCCATGGAGGGGCGGGGACCTGCCGAGCATATGAAAACATTGGTTAAGAAGCCCCAAAAGAGAAAAAACTACCTGTTCTTTAACACACCCTGGGATATATGGGAGGCAAAACATGGATGGGGAGCATATAAGAATTTCCCTTTTAACTATGATGAATTCCGTTTCGTCTGCATTCTGGGGATAGCCGGAAATGGGCTCTGCACCTTAGATCAAAATATAAAAAGCTTGAGGGACCTGGTAGGCAAAAGGGTGATCTTCGACTCTGCTCCGGGTAAGAGCCGCCAAATGACATTTACCGGAATACTTGAAGAGATGGAGATTCCGTTAGACAAGATTAAGTTTCAATACTCTACAGGAAAAATGGCGGCAGATACCCTCAGAGACGGACTCGTGGATGTCATATATACGGGGCATATTCTGAAAAAGCTCCCCAATGTGTGGGCCAACAGCCCTTTTCAAGCTGAGCTGGTTGCCACAAAAAAGGTATATTTCATCTCTCTTGATATGGAAACTGTGAAGGCCTATAAGGCAAAAACAGGGCACCCCTTAGGCGTGGTGATGGTACCACCAAAGATGTTGAGTCCCTGTCAGACCGAATCGAACGGCATCTTGATTAAACCCTTAGGTTTTTGTGCCCACATCAGCATGCCCGATCGGGTGGTTACCGAGGTAGCGCGGGTGGTGTACGAAAACGCCCATCGATTCAAGGAATATAACCCCATAGGCGCAATCATAACCAAGGACACGCTGGCCTCTTTGAGCATACCTGGGGAGGCATATCACCCGGCTGCAGTCAAGTTCTTCAAGGAAAAAGGCATTAAGATCACGGGCTTCGATGTTCGCTGAAAGTCTAATGCCTTATCTTCTTTCGAGGAAGTGAAGGCACAGTGTTTCTTTTACGGGCTTCGCGAAGGCAAATTTTGGCCTTTCGCGGAGCCCTACACTGATTCACGCAAAATAGCATCTTGCCATAGAGTTGCGGGATTGAGCCCTTGCCGCAAAGAAAAAGTTAGCTCGACTCCGCGCACAAAGAGATCACTTTTGTGTCTCTGAAGCTCGATTGATCTAGCACGGTAAGGATCTCCAGAGGCAATGGACAAAATGGGGGACAGGTTTTCTGCAATGGTGCCTTTCTTAACCTCAAAAATCGTAGTCCTTTTTCGACAAAGAGAGAAAGAGAAATGAATGGATTGGTAAAAGAGATCCGGGAAAATAAGGCCTATATCCTGGTGGTGATTCTTGGTTTAGCAATGGCCCTTTACCATCTGATATCTACTCAGGTGTTGCTCCAGGCAGCCAAGGCCCATTTTAATACCCATCTAGGCTTCTGCTTAGTACTGTTGTTTGTGGGAGAATTCGCGGTCAATAGGGATAAATTTCGACGTCTCTGGCCCTTAATCCTGGCCTTGTTGGCCCTGATTTCTACTGGGTATGTGCAGCTTTTTTGGCCGGAATTGGAAGATAGGGCCTATTTTAACACCAATCTGGACCTCGTGATAGGGGTGATACTGATTTTTCTGGTTCTGGAGGCAACCCGCCGGGACTTCGGCCTCGTGCTACCTGTTATCACCCTTCTCATCGTCCTCTATCCCTTTGTAGGCAGATCGTTTCCGGAGCCGTTCCGGTGCCAGGCATTGGATCTTGATCAGACCATCTCTAATCTCTCCATAGGGATTCAAAATGGCATATACGGCATCGTTTTGCCCACCTCTGCCAATTTCATTTTCTTATTCGTCTTATTCGGAGGAGTTTTACAGGGCCTGGGGGGGACCAAATTCTTCATGTTACTCGCACGGGTGGTCGCGGGCAAGATGCAAGGGGGGCCCGGCATGATGGCTGTGATGAGCAGCTCTCTTGTTGGATCGATAACTGGAAGCGCCGCCGCAAATGTGGCTATCACGGGGTCCTTCACCATACCGCTCATGAAAAAAGTGGGTTACAAACCAAAATATGCAGCCGCCATCGAGGCGGCGGCCTCGAATGGGGGGCAGATCATGCCTCCTGTTATGGGTATTGTAGCATTTGGCATGGCGGGTATCACCGGAATACCCTATTTGACGATTATTCTTATGGCGGTAATCCCCGCCTTACTCTACTTCTGGGCTGTAGGCTTATATGTTTATTTTCGGGCAGGACAATTCAAAATCACAGCAATGAGTGAAGAGAAGGTCGAGATGAGAGAGTTACTCTTTTCGCTGCCCTCCTTCATTACCCCTTTCATCGTTATCCTGGCCCTTTTTATGAAGGGCTATAGCGTTATGTATGTTGCTTTTTGGGCTATTATGAGCTCTGTGATTGTATCATTTTTGAAAAAAGATCGTCCCTCCCTTGGTCAAATTATTCAAGGCTTTGTGAGGGGTGCCAGGGCAGGTGCAGGAATCGGCGCATCCGCAGCCTGTGTGGGGCTCATTATGGCCACTGTTACCATGAGTGGTGTGGGCGTAAAGCTTTCCTCTGGCATACAGGATTGGAGCGGGGGATATCTTTTAGTCGCATTGATCATCATTGCAGGGGTATGTGTGCTCATGGGTTTTGGCGGGCCTTCTCTAACAGCTTATTTCATCGTATCCATGTTTGCTGCTCCAGCCCTGATGAAAATGGGTATAGGCTTTGAGCAGGCGCATTTTTTCGTCATGTTTTTCGCTGT
>JAUVXZ010000089.1 GCA_030603345.1 Pseudomonadota bacterium | reverse complement strand
TGAATGCTCGGTGAATACGTGAAATTCATCATCCTCACCTGCTCCGGTGAAAGGCCCTCGCATACATGGAAAACGGTAAATCTTTCGGCCTTTGCCTTGTAGTAAACAACCTGCATGATGTAAGAAATCCCAAAGGCTTTCAGGTGGTCAGGAATATCCCCTTCAATCAGCCGGCGATGAAAATCGCTCGCACTTTCAGCACTTCCCATTTCTCGTATCAGAGGCATTATAGGGCCTGCTTCTTTTTGCGGGGCAACCCAGATAATCGCTCCTCCTGATCGTGTGCAGAAGGCCGCCATGTCCAAAGCCTTGGATGCCTGAACCCCCACCTCTAAAGGAAAGGCCGACACAATGGTAACATCTGCGAGCTTCGGAAGATGAATTAAGTAAAGTGAGGCCGCGTATTGAGAGGCTTCTCTGTGTTCTGCCACAGGATCTCCTGCAAAGGCACGGATGACTTCCTTTTTTTCATTAATGATGAGATCAAGTTTAAATGTCAATCTCGCCAGGCGTCCAGCATCTACAATGTCTTCGTAAAAGTGGTTACCTTCCAAAAGATTTACCTTACTGTTCCGGTGACGCATCCAGGTAAAATGATGGTCGGCTACGGAACGATAGGAGCATACCCCGGGTATGATGATCTTGCATCCCCCTCCGAATCCAGCAATAGGATGGGGCATACATTCTCCGATGCCAATGATTAAATCGGCAAATGCAACCCGCTTGTTGACTTCTACGAGGGTCCCCCGGTGGCTTCTGCCGATGATAACGTTATCAGGAGCATGTGGATCGTGAGCGAAAATACGATCCTGCAAACGAGAAAAGGCCTCTTTCCCTACCTTTTCTTGCAATTGCTCCAGAGTGGGTCTCGGGTGTGTTCCTACAGCACAGATCCCGGTAATCCGTTCATCAGGTATGCCGGCGTGGTTCAACCTATCCAGAATTTGTGGCAGAGCAAGGGAGGCCGGTGTTGGCCGCTGGAGATCGTCGAACAAAATGACAACCTCCATCCCGGGCCGCGCAAGTTCTTCGATCTTTGGTGATCCAATGGGATTTTCCAAGGCCCGCCTGATTTCTTGGAACGGGTCGCTAACTCCGGAAATAGGGGCTTTGTCTTGATCACAGATCAAGTTCCATTTCCCCGGAAAGGAAAAATAGACCTTCTCACCCTCATAATTAGTATAATATTCCATATGCTTTCTCCTCTTTGCGAGAAAACTTTCTCTTACCTAGTGTCTTGTACCATATGTTGACAAACCTATTCTGGACAGAGGCATGGGCTGTTCCTGAAAGGCGATATCTCAAAAAAGATTCCACTGAAGCCTCCCGTATTATCTTTGAGGTTTCACGCCCCGAAAAGAGGAGTTCCAAGATAATACTTTTTGAAACCTCAAAGCTAATGACTCCTCGCATAAAGCCTATCCCACAAGGCAGGATCGCCATGCGGGAATAACCCATGCCTCATAAAAGAGCACGCTCAGTCATTCCCCGATACATTATTTTTTAGATGTGAGAATGTATGGTACGAGACACTATGTACTATGGGCTAGAATAAATTTTGGTAGACTAATCAAATTCTTTTCTGATGTATTTTTCGAATTCCTCAAGAAACCGCCTGACAATGTATTCTCCTTTTTCTGCAGAGGCGTCTGTAGGATCTGCCAAGATCCCAGAAGACGGTATGATATCTTTGGGGGCAGGATAAATGTCATAAGGTGGTAAATTCTCCGCTTTGTCCGCGACAACCCGATCCAACCTAACGAGGTCAGGCCTGAAGTAGAGCATGAGGGAGGTCTCTAGGACTGCGGCGTGCTCAAGAGCCCATCCTGGGAATCCTTTTGGAAATACTTTGCTTATATCATCTTCATTTAGAAATTCCATAAAACAGTTTTTCAGAATCTTTACACCCTTGGCGCCTGTTTCATCTAAAGCCATATCGATAGCCTCAGACAGGAACATAGCATTTTCATAATGACCATCCATAATCCATATTTTATTAGCTCCATGGCGAATGAGTTCCTTGAGGATATCTCGAACAGCAAACATCAATGCCTCCGCACCGAGACAGGTTGTCCCGGGAAAGTTGGGACCCCCTCCGCTTTTAGGCTGAGATTTATAACCATAACTTAAGACCGGAGCAACAATTCCACCAATCCTTTCTGCCGCCAGTTTCGAAAAGTGCAAAATTTGTATGGCATCTGTCCCAAGCGGGAGATGCGGGCCGTGTTGTTCCGTCGATCCTACCGGCAAGAGAATAACATCCTTCTTGACCCTTTCAGCATATTCGTACCACGTTAATTCTTCCATCAAAACGTATTTTCCACACATTTGTATCCTCCTTTTTGCAAATTTTTATAATTATTTACTCATTCCCGAAAAGCCGCACAAGATCCATTTATCAAAAGGAAAGGGTTTATAGATCCTTTTTTTGCCTGTGCAATGTGGATATTAAAAAACAAAGATAATCTTTGCAGCCTATTTTTTGAGTATTCCAAAAAAATCATGCACTAGGAGACAACATAGAGGTCAAAACCGAAGATCCTATTCTTTCAGTAATGACTCGCCTTGAATAGATAATCTAATTTTCCTTTAGGTAAGGTTTGCCAACCGCCTCTGGAGATTGTGCGCGTCCGACAACCCCACTGATAGCAATAAAGCCGCAGATATAAGGAAGCATGACTAGAAATTGATAAGGTATCCCCACTTCAAAAGCCTGAAGCCTTAATTGAAGGGCATCCACTGCGCCAAAGATGAGTGCAGCTAATACCGCACCCAAGGGGTGCCATTTTCCCAATATCACGATACACAGTCCAATGAACCCACGCCCTGCACTCATATTTTCTGTAAAATATCGAACTACCCCTACCGATAAGAAAGCACCACCCAGAGAAGCAAAAATCCCGCTGAACATAACACATATGTACCTAACCAAACAAACATTGATTCCTGCTGTATCAACGGCCCGGGGGTTTTCCCCAGCAGCTCGGATAGACAATCCCCACGTTGTTTTAAAGAAAATAAACGTTAATATGACTGCAATAGCGTAGGAGATGTAAGAAAGTGGGCTTTGCCGAAAGAAAATTTCACCGAAGACTGGAATTTTTACAAGAAATGGAATGCCCCATGTTTCAAAAGTGGGGAGCTTTTGGGTGATAGCCGAACCCATAATGATTCTGGATAAAAAACTAGTAAAGCCTAACGACAGGATATTAATCATGACCCCTGATACAATTTGATTAGCCCCTAAGGTAATCGAAAGAACGGCAAGCAATAATCCCAACAAGGCTCCTATAATGCACGCAAATCCGGTTCCAATCCATGCGCTGCCTGTGAATAGAGCGCCGACCGCCGCAACAAATGCGCCTGAAAGCATCATCCCCTCGGCACCTATGTTAAAAACCCCTGAACGCTCGGAGATAGTGCAGGAGAGTCCGGCGAATGTCAATGGCGTAGCCATACGGATCGCTGCCGCCATAAAATCTGTTATAAATGATGCGTTGAAAACGATTGCCCACATTACTCATTCTCTTTTTTACGAGGGGTTTCCTTATCTATATCTGCTCGAAACCATCGGGGCCGCCACTGGGGAAGCACGAGGCTTATGGCAACACACAGGATCACGAGTCCTTGAATTGCAAGAACTGCGGTGGTCGGCACACCGGTTGCCCGTTGCATCATACCAGCCCCGCTCCTCAGGGTGCCAAAAAACAGCGAGGCAAACATGACTCCTATGGGGTTGCTCTTGGCCAAAAAGGCGATGACGATAGCATCCAGTCCATAACCGGGCGAAAAGGCATCAAAGAGTCGGTGCTTGAGGCCCATGATTTCTGACGCCCCAGCCAATCCAGCCAGCCCCCCGCTCACGAAAGAGAGAATACACATGCTCTTTACAATGTTCACTCCAGCGTACCGAGACGCAACCGGATTAAGCCCCATAGCTGTGATTTGATATCCGATAGTAGTTTTTGTTAAGACCAAGTGCATAATGAAAACCAAAGTCAGGGACATAAGAAAACCGAGGTGTACATCTGTGTTTGGTATAATGATGGGAAGCTGAGCCGATGCTGCTATTTCAGGGGACATAGCAGAAGGGGCTCCCGGTTCAAATAGAGGCCCGGAAGCCATATATTCAATGAACAAAAGGCCAATAAAATACATGAATATGCATGTGATGATTTCGTTGACCTCATGTCTGGCCTTCAGGTAGCCTGGAATGACCGACCAAATGCCTCCAGCAACAAAGCCTGCAGCAAGGGTCACTGGAATGTGTAACAGAGGGGAAAGCCCGTGTATGTACAGACCGGCCAGGGTAGCGCCAAGACCCCCCAGGTACAGTTGTCCCTCGGCCCCGACATTAAAGTATCCACCTTTAAATGCCAGTGCTACCCCCAGACTTGCGAAGACAAGAGGAGTCGTTTTGGTCAG
Organism: Pseudomonadota bacterium; assembly: GCA_030603345.1. Classification (GTDB taxonomy): domain Bacteria; phylum Desulfobacterota; class DSM-4660; order Desulfatiglandales; family B25-G16; genus JADFWK01. Next base: position 8,139 of record JAUVXZ010000089.1, on the reverse strand, counting down.
AGTCGAGCTTATGCCATAAATGTTGGAGAAGGCACCCATAAAGAGGGCATAGTAAGCTTTAATGGGATTTAAACCTGCTAACAAAATAAGGCCAACTCCTAACGTGAGGGCAACGAGCGTAGCCCAAACAGGGCTCAAAGATAATGTGATCTGTTTCCAATTGAGACTCATGAGACGCTCTTCTTGGTCTTCTGTTCACGCACACCAGCCATCATCAGGCTTATCCGCTCCAAGTCAATTTCTTGACCTCCGGAGAGAATACCTATTATTTCGCCCTCATACATTACTGCAATTCTGTCACTAATGGCTATTATTTCATCCAACTCCGTTGAAATAAACAGTGTGGCTCCCCCTTTTTCTCTGTGCTCGAGGATGCGTTCTTGGACATATTTCGTCGAGCCAACGTCTAATCCCCGGGTTGCCTGCATCGCAATGAGCACATCCGGTTTCCCAGAGATCTCCCTCGCCAGAATAACCTTCTGCTGGTTTCCACCTGAAAGAAACGCAACCTTCTCGTTCCCATGGCTCACTTTGATATCAAATTCTTTGATCAAACGCTCAGCATTGGTATTTATCTGCCTACGGTTGAGGAAAAATCGTTGCTTTGAAAAGGGGGTATCACGGAAATCCTTAAGGACCAGATTTTGTGCCACCGAAAAATCCACAACCAAGCCAACTCGTTGACGATCAGAAGGGATATACCCTAATTTCCTCTCAATTCGTTTTCTAGGGGAAAGATGAGCGACATCCATTCCGTTAATCAAAATTTGTCCTTTACTTACTGGCTGTAAACCTGCAATGGCATCTGTCAATTCACCCTGCCCGTTCCCATCAACCCCGGCGACTCCAAGGATCTCAGCTTCATGGATATCGAAGGAAACGTTGTTGACAAGTGGCTTGCCACCCTTTTCACTATTGACACTGAGACCACGGACCTCTAACAATCTTTTTCCTTTTTTTTCACACGGTTTGTCCAAACTAAGTGTAATTTCTTTACCGACCATCATTCCCGCCAATTTATTCGGGTCGGTATCATGCTTTTTTAGTGTGCCGACGACATTGCCTCCTCTCAAAACCGTTATCCTGTCACTTATACTCATGACCTCATTAAGTTTGTGACTTATAAAAATGACAGCAAGGCCATCTTCTGTAAACCTCCGAATGATTTTGAAAAAGGTCTCAACTTCTAATGGAGTCAGAACTGAAGTGGGTTCATCGAGAATCAAAATATCAGTCTTTCGGTAGAGAGCTTTCAGAATTTCGACACGCTGTCGTAATCCTACAGGTAGTTGGCGGACTAATGCCTTTGGGTCAACGCGAAGCTCATATTTCCGGGAAATATTATCGATATTTTCCTCTGCTTTTTTGAGCTCGAGCAAAAAACCACGTGACGATGGTAGGCCCAGTATAATATTCTCTGTAACTGAAAGATTGGGAATGAGCATGAAATGTTGGTGTATCATTCCGATATGGAGTTTGATGGCCTCATAAGGTGATGATATTATTACCAACTTTCCATCTAGATAGATTTCCCCTTCATCGCGGCTGTATAACCCGTAAAGGATGTTCATCAAGGTGGTTTTGCCAGCACCATTTTCACCTAGCAGGGTGTGAACTTCTCCCCGTTCGACGTCAAAGCAAACGCGGTCATTCGCTACCACATCTACAAACCGTTTGGAGATATTTTTCATCTCTAGAAATGGCATGATGGCCCTCTCTTCAGGAAACCCTATTCGCCAGCAACTTGAGAACTTGCTTATTCATGTATGCCCAAGTCAGCTTTAACGAAATACTTACTTGGCCCTGGTGCTCCAATCTATAATTAAAGCAGCCACGGTGAAGACCGGCACCGAAAGGCTAGTCTGAACAGTTTTAATACCCTCCATTGTTCGGTGCCGACTTCGCGGTGGGGAAATAAATGAAGTCGGCACCTAAGATGACAAGAAATGCTTAGTAATTTAACCTTGCCAGCAATAAGGTCTTCGGCAGCTTTCTTGTTCAGATCTCCCACGTGCTGGACAAGAATTGTCTCAATTCAGCAAAGTCTAATGACATTCCGCGTCTCAAGGCCAGGGGTACGGTTTAATCCTTCCACTAATAAGATCTCCCTCAGCTTTCTTGACTAGGTCTCTCACTTCCTGGGGAACGATCTTATTGATTCGGCCGAGGCCTGTGACACCTGGCGTTTCAAGGCCAAGAGCATAGGATTTGCCTCCCTCAAACTTTCCCTCTTTGACGAGCTTAGCAATGTGTATTAAAATAGCCGAATAATTTTGGATGGCACTGCACAAGACATTTTTTGGGGCGACATCAAGCTGATCCTTACTGAATCCAAACACATAGACACCTTTCTCTCTTGCCCCTTCTATGATTCCCAAAGTGGCTAGGTCCAGAACTGGAAAAAGTACATCAACCCCTTTGGCAATTTGAGCTAAGGCGGCTTCTTTTGCCTTAGCCACATCATCCCAACTGCCTGTATAAATGATGCTAACATCTGCGTCTGGATTGTAATCTCTGACGCCTTTCTTGAATGATTCGTAAACAGCAACCACAAGCGCAAATTCGTTTCCTGAGACAAAAGCTAGCTTATTCGTTTTTGTCATTTTTGCACCAACCACGCCGGAGATGTAACCATAGTGGACCGGATTAACACTGCCGTTCGCTACGTTAGGTCCCTTGGCCTTTCCGTTTGTTACAAAAAACTTTGCTTTGGGAAATTTCTTGGCAACTTTCATTGCGGCATCATCCATTTCGCCTCCATGAGCTATTATGAGGTCATAGCCGCGCCTTGCGTAGTCAATTATGTTTTCCACTTGATCTGCTTGTGACACCCTCTCACTGAAAGCAATTTGGGCTCCCAGTTTTTTTTCGATAAGCTTTAAACCTTCGTAACAAGACTGATTGAAGGATCCATCGGTGATTGTACCTGGCATCACTGCAGCAACCTTAAATTCTCTCGCTCCAAGTGCTGGAGAGACACCAACACTAGCTATGACAAATACAAATGCCATTAAGTAGATTGACAACATCTTGATTTTTCTAGCCATTTTCTTATCCCTCCTTTTTTCTTCTGTTGATAATAGTATTACTGGAACAATGACGAACACCCTAACCCTAACGTTCTGATAATGATAACCTTTTCTTTTTTTCCTTGAAGATCGCTCCTATAAAATCCAATATAACGCGAGCTGCAACTTGGCATGTTATGCCAGATGAGTCGTACATAGGCGCTACTTCGCAGAAATCAAAGCCTATCACCTCCCCTCTTGCGCCAATACCTCGAAGAGTATCCGCCAATTCATAGTAGTCAAGTCCCCCCGGTGCAGGAGAGCCGTTCCCAGGCGCCAAGGCGGGGTCCAATACATCACAATCTATGGTGACGTAAAAACGGCATCCCTCGGGCAGCTTTGCCAAGACATTGCCTACGCCAATGCGACGGAACTCTCGCGGTCCAACGATGGTAGAACCATATGCTCGGGCGTCATCAAAATCATCCCTGCCGCTGCTACCAGGTCCACAAATGCCGATTTGGGTGATGCCGGTCACATGGTCCATCTCCGATATGCGACGCATTGGATTTCCATGCGCCTCCCGCACACCGAAACGCTCATCTACAAAATCCAGATGCGCGTCAAACTGAATGACATGGAAGGGACCTTTGTCCTTCAACGCCCGAACGACAGGGATGGACACGGCATGATCGCCGCCCATGACAACGATAAGAACGTTTTTTAAGATGATTTCACGAATAGCGTCATATGTGTTTTGCAGGCACCGGTTCGGGTCCATATGGATCATGTCCACATCCCCGCAGTCCACGATGCGTACCTCATCTAGGAAATGCTCATCAAACTCATGATCATAATACCCCCCATCCTGGAGCGCATAGATGGCTGAAGCATCACGAATTCCCCTAGGACCATATCGAGCACCAGGTTTGACTTGAGTGCTCATGTCAAAGGGCACTCCCAAAATAGCGACATCTGCGTCTAACTTGTCTCATTCCTCACATACCGGCACCTTACAGAACAACATGATACCTGTAAACGGAAGATTAAGTCTTTCTTTCTGCACGATTTCTCCTATCTTTAAAGAATTGAGTAAAAATTCAATATATGTCTACATTTTTATTCTGGCTTCAGCATATCATAAAAGGGCCTAATCAGTTTGAAGCATTAAAAATAGCCTAAAATGCCCCTCCAGGCAATACTCAACTCAAGTTTATAATACGGCTGTTAACCTTGCACGAAATCAACCTCATCACATCGGGAATATAGGCTGCACAATCTTTACTTTTAACATAGTTTCTGAAAAAACCACTCCTAAGCTACTCATCGATTATGCGGGAAAAGGCTTTTCGCCAAGGGCCATTCGACAAAGGTCACTAACGAAGATAGGGGACATGCCCTTTTTCTGTGCCTTCGGACCCAAAGTAGCGTAACACATAGGGCAGAGAAAGATCATAGCTTCCGCCCCATGTTTTAGAGCATCAAGCACATTTTTTTCCTGGAGCGATTTAATTCTCTCCATTTGGGAATACTGAGCATCGCTCCCATCACAACAAATAGCATTTTCCCTATCATACTTTCTTGCCACTCTATTTACTCCGATTATATCGAATATCTCATCAAGAACAAGATCTATTCCTGGTATATATCGTGAGGAACAAGGGCGTTGGTAAGCTATCTTCTTATGTAATTTACAAACCCTGTGCAGATGCCCTTTCAAATAATCTCTTATATACTCGAGGATGTGGACTGGCTTAAATGGAAGTTCAATGCCGAACTCAGGTACCTTTGCTTTCAGCATCGCATAACCATCATCGTGAGCTATGATAATCTCATCTTTCCCGAGCTTGGACAATGAATCTACCAGTCTCCTCACATGTGGAGCAAGCCTACCATTACTCCCAATATCTCTGCCAATGTGCATCATGCCAGTAACACAGAAATATTTACCACCCCTAACCTTAGTAATGCCTTCGAACATCTGGCCTTCAAAAATTGTCTTTTCGGGCCCAAGTTTCCAGATTCCATTGTAGTCTTTTAAAATATCATCATTTTCAGAATTAAAATCATGTGCTTCCCAACTCATACAACACAAGGACATAACAGGCTTATCGGGATTTCCCTTTTCAATGACATTAGGCATATAATATATACCACAATAAAGATCTTCCTTAAATTCTGGAATATCCAATGTCTGATATTTATCTTGGAGCTCGCTTATCCTATCAAATGGGTTCGCTCCGTTTGGGCAGTATTCATTACACGCAATGCAGGTAAAGCACTGGCTTAATATTTCAGCCCTCTCACCTGCGATCAAAGCAGCCATTTCGCGCCTTGCTTTTTTCCTATCATAATCTATATAAAAGCATTTCACAAAACAGTCTCCACAAAGATCACACTGAGAAGGATCAAACATTATAAATCTCCTCTAGATTTGTAATTACCATAGATCCCGCAGCGGGAAGCAGGTCATATGCCCTTTCCTGGCTTTGAGCTTGAGGATTGTCACCTGAAAGGCATCTTATTCTCCTTGAATTCCCTAAAAGGGCCAATACGATCCCTTAACACAATGAAAATATTCAACTATCAATATGCCACAATTGGACTGTACATTTCAACAGATAAAAGGAAGAATTGCATCTGCAGCAATTTCTGACTACTATTATACAGACTTTATTACGACTTAAGGGGATCCCCGATATAACTCTAGGCCTTGATATGATACTATAGCTATGGCATTCAGTGGTATCAGAAGCCCTTATTGAATCTTTCGTATAGCATCACCCGGACATCCCAAAAAGCTGAGAAGTATGAAAATAAAAAGCATTTACACATAGAAAAGCCATTTCATATATCTCTCCTCTCTCCCACAGACCACATCGAAGAAAAGATTCATAAGTTTCTTGGTAATTGGCCCGGGGGTTCCTAAGCCGATTTGTATGTAATCGATCTCACGCACAGGCGTAACCTCTGCTGCTGTTCCACAGAAGAATACTTCCTCAGAAGTATACAGTTGGTCCCGAGTAAAAGACTCCTCCCGACACTGAATCCCCTGATCACTGGCTATCGTCAGGATCGAATCCCTGGTAATGCCTTCAAGAATGTAAGTAAGAGGAGGTGTGATAATTTCTCCCCGTTTAACCATGAAGATATTTTCAACTGGCCCCTCAGCTACGAGCCCATTCACATCGAGCAAGAGGGCCTCGTCAAATCCTGCTCGGAGCGCCTCGCCTCGCGCAAGGGCAAAGTTTATGTAGTTAGCGTTGGCCTTCGACTTTGTCATGTTCACGTTGACATGATGTCGCGTATAGGAACTGGTCTTCACGCGAATCCCTTCGCTCACGGCCTTTTCTTTGATGTAAGTGCCCCAATCCCAGACAGCAATTGCCACGTCAACAGCGGCTTTTCTGAAATCCCAGGTGCTTTCCCCATAGGTACTCACGTAGACATACGGCCTTATATAGCACTCTTCGAAGTTATTGGCTTTGACCGCCTCATGGGCAGCCCCAATCAGCTCATCCCTGGAGTAAGGGATATTCAGAAACAGAATCTTGGCGGAGTTTATCAACCGTTCCATGTGCTCATGGAGTCGAAAGACAGCCCTGCCATCTTTCGTTTTATAACACCGAATACCTTCGAACACTCCGTATCCATAACTAAACGTCTCACTGACGATGTGAACCCTAACTTCCTCCCAGTCAACTATCCTTCCGTTTAACCAAATCTTCTTTCCTTTTATCATAGCCCCCCCCCTCATGCTTTCTTAAGATTGAGTAAATACTATACTAGGATTTATTTTTTATTAGCCCTTCTCGCCAACTCCTTCCAGGTGTCATCAACCTCTTTCTGTATTCTCTCCAGATCCTTTTTCGTCAAGTGCTTGAACCTTCCCTGCCCCAGAAGGTACTCCTCAACAGGAAGGTTCTTGGGATGGTGAGTGATGGTGTACTCCTGTCCGTTTCTTATTTCATAGAGGGGATAATACTTTGTCTCGACAGCCAACCGGCCCACGTTGGGGGTCAACCGCTCCGGGAATCGCCATCCCGTGGGGCAGGGCGAGAGGATATGGATATATTTGGTTCCCTTGAGCTTTTTTGCCTCTGAAATCTTTCTTCTTAGATCATCGGGGAAGCAGGAGCACGCTGACGCAGCATAGGGTATCTTGTGAGCCCCCATAATCTCTACCATATTTTTCTTCTTCAGGGGCCTTCCAAGGGGTGTGGTCATGGTCCAGGCGAGCCGAGGGGTCAAAGAGCTCGACTGAATCCCGGTATTCATATACGCCTCGTTGTCAAAACAGCAGTAGATAATATTTTCGTTTCTGTCAGCTGCACCGGAGAGCGCCTGAAATCCAATGTCCGCTGTGCCCCCGTCCCCGGCTAAGGCAACTACCTGTGTCTCTTCATCACCTTGTGCCAAAAGGGCATTGGATATTCCGGCAGCGCTTGAGGCAGCGGTTTCAAATGCGGCGTGGAACACGGGGATCTTAAACGTGGTGTACGGAAAGGGCCCGAGAATAATGCCCAAACAGGACGGAAGCACAACAGCCATGGCCTTTTCCCCGACCGCCTGTAAAACGAGTTTCAGTCCCAGCACCTCGCCGCAGCCCGCACAGGCCATATGTCCGGGATAGAGATTATCTCTCTTTTCGGGTTCAGAAAGCATCTTCATCCTCAATAGTTGGTAACGTTCAAAAGTTGTGGCTCTATGAATTATTCAACATAAAGCGACAATTGTTCGATATCCTTTGTAGAGCAGGTAGGCCTGTTCCTGAAAGGCGATATCCTAGAGGAATTCCACCTGTGTCGGCAGTGGCCAAATCTTTGAGAGTTTACACCATAAAACTGATAGAGCTAATGAGTTGTCTCTTGAACCCTCAAAGATTGGCCACCTCATCATAACAGGATGGATAGCGCCTTGAAGGAATTGGCCTATCTGATAACTTATTGAAAATTGAAACCTTGCCACAACTTTTGTACGTTACTCAATAGTTAAGATTGGCTTCAAAGGCGCCTCGTTCATTTGTTCCGTCATAGCAAATACCTTCTTGATATGTAGCGGTGAGACATTCGTTCCCCCCAGTCCCAGAACAAAACCACATACCGGTATCCCGTTCACCCTTGAGTAGAGT
>JAUVXZ010000099.1 GCA_030603345.1 Pseudomonadota bacterium | reverse complement strand
CTCTAATCGTTTTGCTACTTTCCGTGAAGGGTCACTGAGAAAGGAGATTACCGTGTCTACCTCAGGGAGGGGGAGGTCCTCACAATTTGGTTCTTCTGAAAATAGGGTGTGCCAACCCCCTTTTTCGTAATCAAGGCAGTGCGTTACAAAAGGTCTTAGAAAATCAATTCCCGGTTTTCTCCCCAATAGAGTTACCGCTACCCTTTTAGCTATGTGATGAAGGGCCGGGGTCAGTAAGAGGGTGTCACCCAGGGCGCTCGGTCGAATAATTAAGGCTCTCAGAGTATCTTTCCCCATCTCTTGAAGGAATTTCATGACAACGCCCAATCTCGTTCACAAAACGCTTTTTACGAGTTTGTCAACATTTGTGGAAATGTTTACAACTAAAATGTCCCTATCCAGAGTGCGATGGCGAGATCTTTGTTTTTATTGGTAATGCTCTGGTTCTTTGGTTCTGCAAGGTAATGAACCGTATCTCCCTCTGCCAGATGAATCGCGCGTTCACCGTGAATAAGTTCTAGCGAGCCTTTGAGTATGCATAACACCTCCTGCCCGTTCTTGATGTTTTTCCGCACCGGAATCAGTTTTCCTGGTTCAATAACCAGGATAGCACTGTCCATAACCTTTCTATTCTCCGGAGGGAAGAAACGCCGGGTTATAAACCCTGTGTGTGGGAGATCAATATCGCCCCACTCGGACTTGCGTATCAAAACCAGTTTTTCTTGGTTGCTTGCCTGGTTCATAAGATCGCCGGCCTTAACTCCAATTGCATTGCATATTTTAGAGAGCGTATCCACAGAGGGTGAATTTACATCATTCTCAACTTGGCTCAGGAAACCCTCAGAGATTCCTGCTTTTTCTGCTACCGTCTTCAATGTGAGTTTTTTTTCTTTACGATACCTGCGAATCAATGAACCTAGATTCATGGAGGAAGCCTCCTATTCAGGGATTAAAATAATGCTACTCAGAGAATAAATGATTTAATAAAAATTTGACATTAATTAATATTTAGTATATAGAAATATTAACTAACTTGTCAAGTTCCTTGAATCGATATTCGGTCATTTTTTGGATAGCAACACTCGGTAGAAACCGGGAGACTGGTTTCCGGGTTAGCTCTCCCGCAGGCGTTTAGAACCTTTTCGGCGCATTTTGTGGCTGATATGGGGTTTATGGCGAGCGAAATGCACAGTACGGAGGAACATTTTAAAAAATCGGCAAATCCCTAATTCCGGTTGAAAGGAGGTTTCTTATGAAAGGGCCAATAGGGTTGGTAAGATCCGGTACTATCTCGGAATATCAAAACATGGGACCAATTTATGAATGGTCGGAGGGCAAGGCATATCTCATGATTGACCGGGTCACATTTAAGGGAACGGTGGGCATTGTTCTCTGCTATTATAATCCACCGGTTCATCAGGTAGGTAACCCGGGGTTGGATGCCTATTTAGAGGGCTTGAATATGGTTTTTGAGCAAAGGGATGATCTTGAATTTTTTATCCTTAGTGGGGCCAATGATCCAGTCCATGCTGGTGGCGATCTCAAGGAAAGCCTTACCAGACTGGATAAGACCCTCGAGATGAAAAAGGAAAAGGAGGCGAGTGGGGCTTCAGAAGAGGAGATAGACCAACTCTTTGACTGGGCAGATGACCGATTGAAAAAAGGGATTGCCTTGCATGGGCTTATTAGAAAAATCGCCGGCCATTTGAGGGTAGTTGCCGTGTGCGGAGGGGGGACACGGTTTGGTGGTTCAGCAGAGATTCCTTTGATGGCCGATGTGTTAGTGGGGGATTCCCGGAGCGGCATGTGTTTTAGTGAGGCCACTATTGGTCTGCTTCCCGGTTGGTCAGGAATAGCCAGAACATTGATCAAGGCTGGCATTACCAATGCAGAATATATGGCCATGACAGCAAAGGAGGTCAAGGCCACGCAGTTAAAGGAGATCGGAACCTATGATGTAGTTGTGGATATACCTTTCCCCTTTCCAAAGAGGCAGAAAACCGATGATCCAGAGGCTGATAAGGTACGGTATCAGGAAGAGTTAGAGGCCCATAATGAGAGGACTGGGCTCCTTTTGCTTCCGAAGGCACTGGAACTTGCAGTGTGCCCGGAGGGAGAGATCCCGAAGGTAGACGAAAAACAGAGAGGTACCCTGGCCACCAAAGGGGAGATCTCTCAGGAGATAGCCAGAAGAAAGAATCCGGAGAATTATTCTCATCTGTGGGGACAGCCGTTAAGAGAGGCAAAGGAGGAGATTGCCAAGGTTGGAAGACCTCTGGCACCACAGTCAATCGAGGCCTTGACCGGACTCTTTGAGAGCTACGAGCCATCTAAGTTTATCGAACATGAATTTGTTGAAAGAGAGATGAAGGCGGATGCGAGACTTTACAGAGATCCACGATTCCGGGCAGGTCTGATAGGAACACTTGAGCAAAAGGTAACCGATTATAGGGGGTAGGTAAGGATGAGACATTATTTTGAAAAAATGACTCCCATAGGGAGAGAGCTTGGCGAAAGCGAGAGAGAACAGGGAGCAACCAATGCTGTTGAGATTGCAACGGTTCAGAAGGAGGTAGCTCAGGCCATAGAGAAAAGAAAAGAGACAGGTATCCCGATCGAAAGGGTCCACAAGCGTGGAGAAAAGACAGCCTGGGAAAGGATTGAGCTCTTAGTAGATCCTGGTACGTTTGTACCATTAAACAGCCTGTATGATCCCGAGTTTAATCAGGAAGGAACAACCGGGGTTATTACTGGCCTGGGAAAGATATCAGGGAGATACGCCTCGATTATTGCCTCAGACAATAAGGTTCTGGCTGGGGCCTGGATCCCAGGGCAGCGGGAGCATGTGTTTCGGGCCCAGGATATTGCGGAACGATTGCGTATTCCCCTTGTCTGGGTGCTTAACTGCAGTGGCGTAAAGCTCACGGAACAGGAAAAGGTATACGCTGGCAGGAGGTCTGGCGGAAGAACATTTTTTAGGCACAGCGAGCTAATCCAAAAGGGAATACCAGTAATTGTTGGTATGTACGGCACCAACCCAGCCGGTGGTGGATACCATGCAATCAGCCCGGCAATCATCTTCGCCCATGAGAAGTCAAATATGGCTGTAGGGGGAGGAGGTATCGTGAGTGGTATGTCTCCCAAGGGAGGATTTGATCTGGAGGGTGCAGAGACGATCATAGAGGCAACCAAAAGGTTCAAGCAGGTGCCCCCTGGAGGTGCGGGGATTCACTACGATGAAACCGGCTTTATGAGGGAGACATTCGACACCGAGGAAGGCGTTCTTGGTGCTTTAAAGGAATGTATGGCAGGCATGCCCCTTTATGATCCCTCAAGTTACAGGGTAGCAGAACCTGCTGACCCGATTTATCCTGCAGATGATCTTGACTACATTGTGCCCTTTAATCAAAAAAGGACCTATAGCATTGAACAGGTGCTGGCACGGGTGTTTGATGGAAGTGAGCATATGGAATACAGACCGGGCTATGGCCCTGAAATCTACTGTGGATTGGCCAAGATAGACGGTTTCCCGATTGGAGTTATCGCGAATCGGCAAGGATTTTTGGGCACGGGTTATCCCCAATATGCCGAGAATCAATATCTGGGTATCGGGGGGAAGCTTTACCGGGAAGGCCTTATAAAGATGAATGAGTTGGTTATGTTCTGCGGTAGGGACAGGATACCCATGATCTGGTTTCAGGATACCTCAGGTATTGATGTGGGGGATATCGCTGAGAAGGCAGAGCTCCTCGGCTTAGGACAGTCGCTCATTTACTCTATCGAGAGTTCAGAGGTTCCTATGATGTGCGTGGTATTGCGAAAAGGGACAGCTGCGGCCCACTACATCATGGGAGGACCTCAGGCAAACAGAAACAATGCCTTTACCTTGGGTGTGCCTACCACGGAAATCTATGTTATGCATGGAGAAACTGCCGCAGCTGCTGCCTTTGCAAGGAGACTAGTTAAGGAAAAGGATGCAGGCAACCCTCTTGAGCCAGTGATTGATAAGATGAACGCACTGGCGCAACAGTACTATGATGAGTCAAGGCCAATCTATTGCGCAAAGACCGGTTTGGTGGATGAGATTGCGCCGATGACAGGGCTCAGGGATTATTTTGTTGGCTTTGCGAGAAGCTGTTACCAAAACCCACAGAGCATCTGTCCCCATCACCAGATGCTCCTACCCCGATCCATCAGGGGATAGAAAGGAGGAATAATATGAGCGAATATGATATTTTTAAACTCAATAAAAGAATGCCCAAAAAGGTCAAACTTGCCGATATCACCATCCGTGATGGCATCCAGCACGAGGAGGCGTGGATTCCCACCGAGGCCAAGATCTATTATCTCCAGGAGCTGGCCTTTGCCGGGGTGAAAAGAATGGAGGTCTGTAACCTGGGAAACCCCCGGGTCATGCCCCAGTTCAAGGATGCGGAACTAGTGCTCAAGGGAATCAGAGACGAGATCTTTGAGAAGCGACTCGCCAAGCGGAACCTTCCCAAAGAGGACATCGAGTGGACCGCGGTCACCATCAGAGAGCCCGGGGTAGACCGCGCCATCGAGCTCAGGGAGAAAGGCTACGGCCCCGATCGGGTCCTCATGATGGTCTCAACCGATGAAGAGCACCACTTTGCCAACTCAGGCACCACCCTTCCCAGCTACTGGAAGGAGGCAGAGCGGTGTATTAAGAAGTGCAAGGATGCTGGTATTAAGATGTGTGGTACGGTGAGTACCATCTGGGGAAGCCCTATCTCAGGTCCCACCAAGCTGGAGGACGCCATTGAGTTTACCAAGCGCTGGCTCTCTATTGGTGCAGATGATATCGAGCACGCCGACCACGACGGCTCCGCCCCCCCTGATCAGGTCTACCGCTACTATGCCATGCTCTTGGATGAGATTCCCAACCCTGATCTTCACGTTGCCCACTTCCATGTGTCCCGGGGCTGGGGGTTGGCCAATGTGCTGGCTGCCCTTCAGGCAGGTATCGAGATCTTTGAGGGCTGCCTGGGAGGTATTGGCGGACAGCCCACTAACTTCCTGGACCGGACCCCCGTGCCTGGTACCGGTGCCTACTACTACAAAGACCCCAATGTGGTGGGCCTGGTGACCTTTGAGGATCTGTGCGTGATGCTCGATGAGATGGGCATTGATATCAATGGTATCGATATTGAGCGGATTTTAGAGCTCGGCACCTTGATGGAGAAGACCATCGGAAGACGCCTGCGCTCAGAGTCTATCCTCAATGGCAGAATCCCCAAGGAACCCCGAGAGGAGTTCAAGCGGCCCAAGCTCCATTCAGACAAAAAGAAGCAAGGGGAGAAACCCGGTCAGCTCATCCCCGATGGATGGCCGGAAAAGGCGGAAGTGCCTAAAGAGGTGTTGGTGAGGAAATGAGAGCGTGACCATCTCTAATTAAAGATATTAGCATTAAGATCTCTGGGCTTGGTTTTCATTCTAAAAACCGTAAAAACCGGGACGTAAGCTCTGAAGTAACTTGTGGGCCCTCCTTAAAGATATTTACTTTACAAGATATTCCTGAATTCATACAGGGTATTGGATATGAAAAAACGATTTAAAAGTGGGAACTCTAAAAAGCCATATTTTGCTCATGATCACTAGGTAATACTAATAGGGCAGGGTGGACGATTGTACAAATTCTATTATGTAGATAAAGGGCTACGAGGCAGATGAGGGAAAGGCCAGGCATGGGGTGGCCAAGCGATGGGTGTCTGCGGTGAATGACTCGGGAATTTTGTCCGGTGGTATTTTCATGTTAGTCGTGACGCGCAGTTCTTAGGCAAAGAATTAAAGCATATTTAAGGTAGGTACTTTGAGATATAGGAATGGTTCTGTACACAATGGGAGACAATTATGAAAATATCGGCATTGCAATATTAATAAACTTCTTTAATTATTACCGTGAGCAGACATTGGATGATACGGATTATATTCCTGTGGTTAAAGTCATAATAAACGGAATTCAGGAATCAATGCTGTCATCAGGCATTGCTGAAAAAGATGTGTCTCTAAAAAACAGATTGATAGAATTTACTCGGGAACTTTACAAAGAGCGGTGGTTAAAACATGCAAGAGAAAATGAAGACAGTGAAAATCTTGATTTAGATGGTGAATCAGAATCTGCCACATTTTACTTTGACTATATTTATAAACATGGTGAACACCCAAGGTAGTGTTAGTCTCCGTGTATCCTCCATGATGGCACCCCCCCCACCTTTTTCGCATTTTTAACTTGACATTACATGCAATATGTACTAAACAATACTCCAAATGGTGTAAATATAAAGGTGTAATAGATAATACACTAAATAGAGTAAACCATGGGGTAAAATATGAAAAATCCATTTGCCTACAGCAACTATGTTACCGGGGAGTCTTTTTGCAACCGCGGGAGAGAACTATCTGAACTGCTTAGATATATAAAAGGGTCTCAGAATGTACTTTTATATTCCCACAGAAGGTACGGGAAAAGCTCGTTAATTTGGCAAGTTTTTTGTGAAATCATGGAAAAGAATCTCGATATCGGCGCTATGCATATTGAGTTGTATGGAACGATATCCGAAAAGGATTTTATCACCAGAACTTTTCAGGGCTTAAATCAACTGGAATCAAACTTTGAAAGACTACTCAAATCAGTCAGCAAAGCCATTAGCAATATCAAGCTCAATTTAAGTATAGATTCAGCAACAGGAGCCACTTCAGTTTCACCGACCTTTGAGGCGGTTAATGAAAAAATAATTCTGGAAGAACTGATGAATATTCTTTCAAAATATTCACAAAAACGTAAACTGGTTGTTGCTTTTGATGAATTCCAAGAGGTTGCTAATTACACAGAAGACGGTTTTGAGAAAAGATTACGCTCGTTCATTCAGCACCACTCAAATATCTGTTATATTTTTTCAGGTAGTCAGCGACACCTGATAACCGAAATGTTTAACTCAAATAACCGTGCGTTTTATAAATTGGCAGAGAGTTTTCCTTTAGACAAAATAGAAACAAAACATTACATCCCCTGGGTTCAGAATCTATTCAGCCGGAAGAATGTTCATCTCCCTGCTGAACTGATAGAAGAAATTGTTGCAAGATTTGAGAACCATCCAATGTATATCCAGAACTTCCTTTTTCACCTCTGGGAGAAACCGGGGAAAAGAGGATTTTCCCCTGGAATTATTAATAAGGTAGAAAATGCAATCATAGAAAAGAGAAGTCTGGAACACACCGTATTATGGGAAACCTTAAGTATTAATCAAAAGAAAACCTTAAAACTGATCCTGCTGAATAACGGATCCAACCTTTTTAACGGTGACTCTTTAAAATCGGTTAATCTGAAAACCGGTTCTCTGGTTACAAAAGCCCTGTCAAGTCTTACAAAAAAAGAGATTATTGTAAAAAACGGAAGTTATCTGATTCAGGATATTGTTTTTAAGAAATGGCTTCAAAAAACATTGTCACTATGAGGAAACAGACCCGAACTCAGATGGAGTATTGGATATGAAGAAGCGATCCAAGAAAGTAAAACCTAAAAAGCCACACCCCGAGCATGATCAATATTTGATACGAATACGGCGGGGTGAACGACTGTACAAATTCTATTATTTTCGTCCTATAGCCGGGCGTCGTGAGCATTTTGAATATCGAATATTAGCAAAAGAAAAGACCAATGGAATGTTGGAAATGGTGAGTTATAATTTCAAGATCATAGGTGGTATCCCACAGAAAAGTTCGATTACCAGAGTTCCTGATATCTCAAAAGAACAATTAGAGGATATTGTTCAAAATGTTATGAGAAAAACGAATACCAGTGCTGATGAGTTTGAGGAATTGGACCTTTCCGGGTTTTCGACAATAGATGAACAAATTGAATTTCTAAAACAGGAGGACAGGGCAGATACAATGTATCTTATGTAGATAAAGGGCTACGAAATCTTTCTTCCGCCTGGGTATTCACCAGACGATCCAGGAATATCTCCGGTATACGGAAATGCGGGAATAGGATAGAGATGAAATGGCAAAAGGAAAAAGGTTAAGTTTTTCCTCCTTTATCGTTTACGAGAGGAATCTTGCTGTATAATTCTTTTTGGACATTTTGAGCCAAGGAGAAGACCTTTCTTTCATCAAGTCCAGTCTTGATTCCCAATGAATGAAAAGAGAGAACAAGTTTCTCGGTCGGTTGATTGCCAGGGGCTCCGGTGACGCAACCGCCGGTTCCGCCAAGGGATGAGTCGAATCGTCTGATGCCTAAATCATAGACTATTTTGCTGTTGGCAATTGCCTGTTCCCCAGCCACATTGTGAGGGTGGTATCCTAACATATCTATATTTTTCCCTTTTCTTTTATCCAGGATAGTTTCCAAAAACTGTCTTGTTTCTTTCTCATTTGCTATTCCCTGGAGGTCCGAGAGGGTCACTGCATCAACACCACGGTCAATGAGGAGGTCTATGTAAGCATTTATTTCATCTATATCTGGTTTATAGAGAGCCCCATTTTCCGGGTCAGTATATCCGAATGCAGCTGAGACGTAGCCAATAACCCTTACCCCTCGAGAAGAAGCATTTCTTAGAATTGTTTCATATTCCTCGATTGTTTCCTTTATGGGCCTGCCTAAGTTGGCCAGATTATGAGCTTCAACTGCGGAAAAGAATATACCCATGGTATGGTTGTAGCCTTCAGGGCCAAGACCGGCTGAGAGAAAACCCTTGTACCCGACTTCATTGGGAACGAGGGTAATAAGATTTACTCCATTGACCCTGCCAAGTTTTTTTGCGATCTTTCTTATTACCTCTTTGCTCATGGCCGGGGCTACCTTCGGATTAATACATGAAAGGATTTCAATATTGGTAAAACCTGCATCAATAAGACTCAAAGCTATTTCTACCCTGATCTCGGGGGTAAAGATATGCAGGTTGTTCGATGAGATATTCTGGCCATACTCTCTTAGGGTAACATCGGTAATAATTACTCTATCAACTCGGTCATCTGCCACTATTAGTCCTCTCAATCAAGGGGCATAGATCACTACCTATGGCAGTGCACAAAACAGTGACTAAAGTGCCTAAAATTCGAAGTGCCTAAAGTTCAAACAGATCCATAACTTTAGCTCACTTTAGACACTTTAAATTTAGGTCAATCCTATTTCTCTTTTTCAGGAAGAATTTCCGGGAGATTTTTGACTGCCTCCTTGCTCTCAGAGATGGCCTTACCCACCTTTTTCGACTCTTTAGATATCTTCTTCTTCCACGTCTGGTAAAGATCTGGTGATATAAGTCTAGACATAGATTGATAGGAGACAATGACCAAATGGGCTGACTCGGAGTGGGCTATGAGGGGGCTCTTGGAGGGCATGAAAAAGGTGAGGAGCACGATGAGAAGATAAGAGACAATAATCCCCTTAACCAGGGCAAGACTAACGCCGAGGCTTCTATCAAACCAACCAATAAAGAGCCTTTTAAAGAGGTGATGGAAGAGGATTCCAAGCAAACTAAAGAAAAAAAACACTAAGAAGAATAGAATGATAAAGCTGATAAGGGAAAGTGATTTCTCTAAAGGGATATACGGCCTGATAAGCGTGGCCATTTGTGGATGGTAATGATTGCCAATAAGAAATCCAAAAATGATACCAGCCAGGGAAGATATCTCCCTGAAAAATCCCCTGAAAATACCCCTAATGACAAAAAAGGCTATCACCCCGAGGATGACAAAATCAAGAGCATTCATATATAACTCCTACCAAAGACCGCTTTTGTGAGTCAAGTTGATTCAGGTGATCCACCGTATTTTTCACGGCATTTGATCAAACGTACAGGTTGTGCTAAAGAGAGGATTATGAGCCTACAGAAACGCATTATCATAGCAATAGGTATCATCCTGGTTGACCTGGGTATCTTTTTTTTGCCACTGACGGCATTTTTTCTTGTCTATGTCATAATATATAATCCTCCCTGGGTAAAGGACTTCCTCGAAAAGCTGGGCAGCCCGGTTGGGTAGTTATTGACAATGATTAACCAGGCCTTAACAGGAAGAGCCAAAGAACTTGGCTTTATTGCTGCAGGTTTTTCTAAACCACAGACACCCGCTCACTTTGACTTTTTTCTTAGCTGGCTTCACCATGCTGAAATAGGGGATATGACGTATCTCAAGAGGAATACAGGTCTGCGGAAAGACCCGAGGAGACTCCTTGATGGGTTACAGACCATAGTCTCTCTTGCATATCCATATCCTGCGACCAAGCCATCGACCCCTGACGGATACAATGCCTCGAGATATAGCACGCCTGAACAAGAGGATTACCATCTCCGGCTGAGGAGATTGGGAAAGGAGCTGTGCACCTTTATTAAAGAGATATTTCCTGAAAGCAACAGCAGGGTATGTGTTGATTCGGCCCCCATTCTTGAACGGAGCTTTGCAGTAACTAGTGGAATCGGTTTTTTCGGCAAAAACAATATGCTCATTGTTCCAGGTTACGGATCATACTGTTTTCTCATTGAGATCTTAACCACAGCCCAATTTTCTATCCCCTTTGCTAGGGAGATAGAAAACCGGTGCGGATCATGCACCAGATGTATTGATACTTGCCCTACTGAGGCGCTGAAGGCCCCGTTTTGTATTGACGTTTCTCAGTGTCTCTCCTACCTGACTATTGAGGCGAAGCATGATATTGATACAAAGATGGCAAAAAAAATGGGGAATACCTTTTTTGGCTGTGATGTGTGTCAGGAGGTTTGCCCTTTCAATAAGGAAGATGCTCCCACTGTCTCAATGCCACCCGCGGACACCATTATGAGAATGAAGGCGCCAGATTTCAAAAGAGTCTTTGGAAAGACTGCATTTGAAAGGGCAGGACTGGAGAAATTGAAGAGCAACATAAAGGCGCTTCTCAATCAATAGAACCGCACTACTTCTTGCAGGGGTGCGCGATCGGAGCTTGCCAGGTTAATTGGGGAATCTGGATCAGGATATCCAACACCTACACCCATAACAACATCTTTTTCCTCCGAGATATTTAACATCTCCCTGATTTCCTCGTCAAAGGCGCTTATGAGTCCGATCGGACAGGTTCCCAAACCCATATTATGGGCTGCGAGCACCATGTAGCCTACGGCAATGCCTACATCAACCAATCTTGACTTTGAAAAGGCCTGGTCGATGGTTGCTATTATGGCTACAGGGGCACCATAAAAATTGCAGGAGCCCTCATTGATGAAATCCTGAAACGGGGTCTCTTTCTCAAGGTGAGGGAAAATGCAATCCATCAGTTTTCTCTGGCGATCCATAAAATGCTCCGGCAGAGGTCTTACCGCACCTGGCCCACAGGAGATGTTTCTTTCACGCATGCTTTTTACCAGAACCCTGCTCAGACGATGGCGTTCTTCTCCCATAACAACGGTAAACTCCCAGGGTTGAAGATTGATTGCAGAAGGGGCCCTCGTGGAAAGAAAGAGCAAGTTTTCGATCGTTTCTCGTGAAACTGGCTTATCTAA
>JAUVXZ010000041.1 GCA_030603345.1 Pseudomonadota bacterium | reverse complement strand
GAAGATCTATTGTGTCGAGGAAATGAGATAGTCTATCCGTTTTTTTCCCGTACAAGCTAATTGCTGGGATATGTAACGCTGGATCAACGTAATCCTCTGTCTCAACCATATTGTCCTGATCTTCGCCCGTGAATCCATGTTCGGGCCAGAAAGTGATCTTAAGCTGTCCAGGAAGGACTGAAGAGATTACATCCTTTGCGTTTTGGAGGTTATGGTCCACAGAGGCTTGGTTAGCTAAGAGCCCTAAGGATTGACCTCTGAACCGTTTCCAATATTCTTGCCCGAATTGATCCAAACCTGTTGCAATGTTTGCCATTAAACCCTCTTTGATTAATCATTACGGATGCAGAGCCAACTCATAATATACCATAAGATTGTGATTTTTCCGCCTCTTATTGCGTATGGGTATCTCTTTTCATCAAATGACCCCGGCGCTTTGCTTCAGAGTTATTCATGAAAGAAACTCTAATTTATCTTCCTTAATGTATTAGACAGGATTAACATGATTTTTGTTGTTCTTTTGTCCTTCCCGCCTGCCCGCCATTGCTCTCGCTCAGGCGAGGCGGGCGGGGACGGAAGGACAAAAACCCAATGCCGCCAAAGGCGGCAAGAGAAAGCTCCGGGGTCAAACCAGAGATGGGTATCATGGCACTCCATAGAAAATGCACAACCCGGTTTTTATTTCTCCCGCATAGCGGGATTCTTCTTTCTCAGTTTCTTCAGGAAACTGAGAAAAAGAAAAGAAAATCCAATAGATCCAGTAAATCCTGTCAGATAAGAAAAAGACCATTGATAATTAAGTTTCTTAGGAGTGTTTCCGAAGTCCATGGGTTTTCAGAACGGGGCGCCAGCGGTTGGTCCGCCACCAGCACGCCCATACCCTGGACTTTGACGTTACCCTGGCTACCAGGGGATTATCATTGACTTTGCTGGTATCCTTGGATAGATTTAATCGCACTGTTTTGCGGTCATAAGGCAATCTCTATGTAAAACAAAACTGTGGGAGCGGAGGAATAGTGGATGATAAAAAAGTTATGGACGCTATCCGGCAACGGGTAGCCAGGGAACCATATGCCAGGAAAATGGGGCTCAGGTTGCTCAAAATAGAACCAGGGTATGCACTGGTGGAGATGGGCCTTGACCGTGATATGGCAAATATCTTTGATATGACCCATGGAGGGGCCATCTTCTCTTTAATTGATGAGGCCTTTGAGATCTCATGCAACTCTCATGGTACCGTAGCTGTTGCCCTCAGCATGACCGTTACGTATCATAACCCCCCAACAAAGGCAGGGGTATTACGGGCGGAATCAAAGGAGATCTATCGGTCTAGAAAGACGGCAACCTACGATATTAAGGTTACCGAGAACGAAAATACCTTGATAGCCTCGTGCCAAGCCCTGGCATACCGGAAGCAGGAAAAGCTCCCGTTTCTCTGACCAATAGTCACTCTATTGAAATCCCATACCGTTAACTGCTATCTTTCCGGTTTTTTGGTTCACATTGAACTTGACCGGGGCAAATTGTTCTATTACCCACACATTTGTCAGGAGATGGTCGGTTATAGTTTCGGTTATGAGGGTTGAGCGCCCCTGCGCCAGGGCCATATAAAGGACAAGTTGGTCAGCCAGGTGCACGTCAATAACACCCTTTGAATCCAAGAAGCTTAAGAACTCATTGCAGGCATCGTCAGCCACTGCTTCGGCCCTTTTTCCCTTTCTCCCCAGTGAAGTAAACCCTGCTGTACTCCCTTCAAATTGAGCAGCAAGGAAAAGGACGGTTCCTTGACCACGAGATGGGGCATCCTCAATTCGGATACAAGGGCCAAGGCCTAAATGGTCAATTTTTCCTAAGGCGTGGTCCCGCTGCCGCTCGGCTATACTCAACGGGAGATTGGAAACAGCGGAAAGTATATGAAGATCGAAGAGCTTACCCCGATTGGAGAGGTGAATTGCGGTTAGGCCCTGTGTATTGTGTATTTTGGATATCACGCTCCCACCTCCCTTTGGATACCACCCCCATTGCTCGATCTCAAAGGAAACCGCTCCACCCATCTTTTTGAGAGTAGGTGCAAAGATTGCCTCAAGGTAGTGAAAAGAAGGGCTCCAGGGGACATGGGTACCCCCGGTGACCTTGATTTGGGAGGGGGTCTTTCCAAAAAGTAAAACAGGAATAATAGCCTGCAGTGCTAATCCGGTTGAGCCGGCAGTGCCGATCTGAAAGGAGTAATTTCCTCCTGTTATTGCTCCAGGCTCAAACACGAGTTCGCAAGAGTCGACTGTGGCACCTTCTACTCTGGCTCCGGTAATTTTTGCCAGCGCATGTACACCTGTCAGGTGTTGAGGCCTGAGTCCTGGCTTTTTTCTATTACCTCTGATGTGATGAATATGCAGAGGAACAGCAAAGAGCGCGGAGAGGGTGAGGGCAGTTCTGAGGATCTGGCCACCGCCCTCGCCATACCTGCCATCTATGGTGACCGCTTTGCCCTGTTTCATTCGAAAACCGCCATGACCTCCTTAGAAGTTGAATGATCACTCCATACTGTTCATACCAAGACGAGCTGTTGCCTAAACAGCCATGTTAATCTATTTATAGATACCATTCTAATGAAAAATGGCGAAAGGTCAATTTTCTGTTTTCTCTTGCAAATGCGCACATAAATTCTTAGAAATGAGTTGAACAAAGATGGTTACCCATATTCGATTACGGGAGTTAACAGGCCATGTATAAGGTTGCCATAGTAGGTGCCGGGGTTGGTGGGTCTTATCTGTCTTATCTTTTAGCAAGGAATGGTGTAGATACCGTAGTCTTTGATTTTAGGGCCCCCCATGAGAAACTGTGCGCCGGTGGGATAAGCTATAAGGCCATGGCAAAATTCCCTGTACTTGAAGAACTTCCCTGTCCTCGAAAGGTTGTCTGGAAATCGGCTATCATTTCCCCACAAGACAGGATGGTTACAATAGACTTAAGTAAACCCTTAACCATATTCAATCGGATTGATCTGGACTCTGCTCTGCTCAGAAAGGCACAGGAGTCGGGCGCTCATTTCAGGAAAGAACGAGTCCGATCATTTGCTCTAGAGGGGGACCGCTGGAGAATCTTTACAGAAAGTGGTGAGCACCGGGCCGACATCCTGGTTGGAGCAGACGGTGCCCTGAGCAGAACGAGGAAAAAATTGCAATCGCCTTTAGAAAAGGGGGAGTACTTCTTTGCCGTAGAGTGTTTCCTGCGCGTGCAAAGGGATTTTGTCGCCTTCAAATTTTTTCCTGATCTTGAGGGATATCTGTGGGCATTTCCCAGAGTTGATAGCCTGGCCGTTGGTATTGTCTCAAAGGATTCCACAAGAAAAAAGTACAGTGACATGAAAGAGAGGTTGTTCTGTTTTATCGAGACACACTACCCTGGACAAACGAAAGGGATCTCCATACGGGGTGCCTACATCCCCTTCTTTTCTCCCAAAGACTTCTACGAGCAAAGCATTTGTTCCAAGAATTGGGCCTTGATTGGTGATGCTGCCCGGTTTGTGGACCCCATTGGCGGTGAGGGTATGTATTATGCCATATACTCAGCTGAAATTCTTGCTGCATGCATCAAAGAAGACCAGGTAACCCTATATCAGGGATTGTGCAGGAAACATTTCGGTAGGAACTTACTCAAAGCGTCTCAGGGCTTTGACTATATCTACCAAACAGGATTCATTGAAGCCATGGCTGCGCTGGCTGGAAAGAGCACAGCAATACGGCAAATAATATCTGAGATGATCGTTGGTAACATAGATTATCTGACCTGGAAGAGAAGATTGAGAAAGAAGCTTGTCAGGATAGTGGCTGATTTTATGCTCAATGCAGATTTTGCAACAAAAAAGGAGGTGATGACAAATGTCGTTTCATTGAGGTACCCTCGTTTAGGGCCTTATTCCAAACCCAAGATCTCATGACTTTTTGGGCCAGAGTTAAAGAGGAGGTCAAAGGCGGAAAGATTATGGATAAATTCACCCCAGAGCTGGGGATAGACAGGAGAGGGAGGAGTAAAAAAATGCAACTCTATCCCTGCCCTTGAGAAAAGTTGGTGATTCAGATACTTTTTTGCACACACCTGGGCCAGATAGTCGGCTGAGCCCATTTTTTTGCAGATTTCAATGAGAAGTTCATCTCCTTTGCCTCTAATACCCAGATCAGAGAGCGAAACCAGCGACGTATCAATCATTAGGCATTTTTTCAGGTATTGGATGATACTCATATTTACATCTATCAGGTACTCAAATCTATCTGAAAATATCTCACTCACAAAATCCATATGCTCTCCGAGATACGGGGCATGGGCATAAGATGTTTTTATGCTGGTTAGGTGTTTTCTTCTCCAGTTCCCCTCAAGGCATAGTTTTACATCCTTGATTGTTTGCAGACCCAACCCCTTCCTCCATACTGGGATAGAAAGCCAGAGGGTTCCCTGTTCGTTTTTGAACCGATTTCTGGTTAGCCAGGTTGTTCTCTGGGGGAATTGGACATCGTCCAAAATGACCATTACGTCGGCGAGATGAGCTTTTAGGAAGAATGCAGGGAAGGGTGCAAAAAAAGGTTGGTACGTGGAGAGGATCATTTATCTTTTCACTCGAGTTTTGTTACCGTGTTGAATTCTGGCAAATTCATCAGGTGTGTTGATATTGAGAAAGGCCCTCTGAGGGGGAACAAATTTCCTGATTTCATCTTGTGTAACATATCTCACTGATATTTGCTCGTAGAAGAGTCTGACCTGATAACGTTGGGCGTGTATGAGCTCCTTGATGGCACCCAAACAGGACTGGGAGTAGATTGCATGCAGTGGTTCTGGTCCGGAGGCTCCTGAGGGAATCACGGCTGCGTAATTATCTTTAATATCAACCATATACTGAACTAATTGACTGTTGATAAAGGGCATATCACAGGCAACAAAGAACCCTGCCTGATCAGATATACTCATCAGCCCCGTATAGATTCCTCCTATGGGACCTAATCCTTTAATGAGATCCTCAAAGGTAGGGAGCCCGAGATATTCATAGTGGTCCTTTTCATTGGTGATCAGAATGACCTGCCGAAAGATATTTTTCATTTCTGCTGTGACGCGGTCGACCAATCGAATCCCGTCAAGCTCAAGAAAGGCCTTGTTCCGACCATACCGTTTGCTCAATCCGCCGGCCAGTATTACACCGGTGATGTGGCTGTAAAGCCCTTTTTCTTCAGAATTCTTTCCCATAGTAGCCACGTCGTTTCTTACTACCATTAATTTATACACAAATCTCTGTTATTCGTCAAAATACTGGGGTCAAACCACCCCACCTTTTCATGAGATTTTTGCCTCAACATACATGGTAGGCACTGTATTTTCACTGTATCAAAAAATCTGAAGCTAACTTATTGACATCAAAGGTGTTTTGTGTCAAACTTACAAGGTTAGCCCATTTGACAATAAATGCAACGAGGAGAAGAGGGGGAATTGAGTAGAGACGATCTCATACATTTAGAAGGCGTAGTCATCCGGATGTTGGGGGGAGGAACCATGGAAATCGAGTGTGACAAAGACATCAAGGTTACCGCAGTACTTTCCGGTCGCATGAAGAAGCACAAGATCAAGGTAATTGCTGGAGACCGGGTCCAGGTGAGCGTCTCCCCTTATGATACCGGCCATGGCCTGATTACCTACCGGCTGAAATAAACTTCCATACCCTTTGGAGGAGGATCCTATTCCTTTCTAGGAAGCACCTATCTCTTGCCGACGTATGATCACTTGCAGCAGAGATTTTTAGGCGATTGCCTGCAGTATAAATCTTCTGTGTCTTTTCGTGTTGTCAAAATCTATCAAAACAATCTGTTGCCAGGTGCCGGTAGCCGGCCGATTGGCCACAAAAGGGACCGTTAGAGAGGCTTTGCATATCGCTGATCTAACGTGAGAAAACCCATTTCCATCACCCCACCTCTGATCATGCCTATATTCTATGGTTTGCGGGATCAGTCTTTCAAAGGCTCCTTTCAAGTCCTCAATGACACCTGATTCAAATTCGATAGTCGTGACCCCAGCTGTGGAGCCGGGAACAAATATGGTAAGAGAGCCTTCGGAGAAGGGTAGTTTTTTCACAAAATTCGTCACCATCGGGGTGATATCATGAACATCACTAAAGCCCCTCGTCTCTATCTCACATTCTCCGGTAACTACTGCCATAAGATCGTCTCCTTATCTAATTGGTTTCCTTTTTCAGAATGACGAGATACCGGCTTCCCCCTGTTTCTGGCAAGCGGTAGGAAATCTTCTTGCTCACCCCGAGATGTAATCCCTCCAGTAACCTTTCGCAATCTCGAATTTCTTTGTTAACCTTTGACCCTTTGAATGTCACTAAAATGCTGCCTTGTGTAAGATAGGGAGAACAAATACTGACGGTTTTTCTGAGGGGAGCCAAGGCGCGTGCAGTTACGACATCATAGGAGGGAAAAGGGCCCGAAGGAATTGGTCTTTCTTGTGCTCGGCCCTGATAGGCGGCAATGCCTGTGAGGCCCAAGGTTCTAATCATATTCCTTAAGAAGCTGACCTTTTTGGCCTTTGATTCAAGAAGGTGGACCTCCAACTCCTTTCTCGCTATCTTTAATGGCAACCCTGGAATGCCAGCCCCTGAACCTACGTCGAGTACTGTCCCACCTGACGGAAGATATGGGAGTGCAACCAATGGATCGAGAAGGAGTTTGATCATCATTTCTCTTCTTTCCGATATGCCTGTGAGATTCATCCGCCGATTCCATGAGCATAGTCCGTCTAGGAAGAGGGCAAAGAGAGATACTTGTTTTTCTGAAAGCTCAACCCCAAATTCATGGGCCCCCTCTCTTAATAGTTTAAGGTCTTCGATGCTCAAAGTTCTCTGGGTATCTTCAATGAAATGAGTTAATTGTTTGCAGGCTGTTGCCGAAATCCCTTTTCTCTTAGTCTAAAATGTTTTTTGACAAATCTAAGGCTCCCTCCAGGCGATGTCAAAACTCGCCTTTAGGGCTCAAACAGTTGACATCGCTTATCTTCCACTTCGCCAAGATTTGTTTGCAGAAAACGTTTTAATGACCGTTCAAAGGGATTTCCCTTTGGGCAACAGCCCGTTTGGAATTGACTGGCTTGAACCTAGGTATCAGGATAGTTTTAGGAGGGGCAGTTGTCAAGATAAGACACTGGGTGTCTTCATAACCAAAAAAAAGACACCCATACCCTGAACTTTGATGTTACCCTGACCCGAGCCTATATCAGCTTGATTTTTGTGAGGGAAGCAGTTAGATTAAACTCTCCGTATGGAGGTAAGATTTTTTGCGGTTAGTGTGCCATGAAGATATGTGCCTATCCAGATCCTATCCTAAGAAAACAGGCGGAACCGGTTGTCAATATTGATGATGAAATTCAGAATCTCATAGATAACATGGGCAAGGTTATGTATGAGGCATCAGGCATAGGTCTCGCTGCAAATCAGGTCGGAGCACCAAAGAGGGTTATTGTTTTTGATATCAACTATAGAGAGAAAGGCAAGGATCTAAATGTATTGATTAATCCTACCATTGTCTTGGCAGAGGACAAGATAGAGTTTGAAGAGGGGTGTCTCAGCGTACCAGACTTTCAAGACAATATTACGCGGAAAAAATACCTTAAGGTGAAGGGCGTGGACAGGCATGGGAAACCCATTGATATTGAGGCAGAAGATCTGCTCGCCATCTGCATCCAGCATGAAATTGACCACCTGAATGGGAAACTGATACTTGACCATGTGAGTCATCTCAAGAGAAATCTTTATAGGAAAAAGATAGATAAGTTGATGAAAAAGGGCGATAATGGATACGGAAGCCTCTTATGAGTCATTTTCATCAAGGCCCAAGATAATGTTTATGGGAACACCTGAGTTCGCTGTTCCTACCTTAGAAGCCCTCATAAACGAAGGGTACGACGTCGTTGCTGTAGTCACCCAGCCAGACAGACCAAAGGGGAGAGGCCGAAGATTGACCCCTTCACCCGTTAAGGTGCTCGCCGAAGAGTGTAGCCTTGAAATACTCCAGCCAGAAAGGTTAGATGATAGCTTTCTAGAAGCCCTCCTTTCACTGAAACCAGAACTTCTGGTTGTCGTTGCCTTTGGGCAGATAATCCCTGGTAAGGTGCTGAGCTCAGTACAGTGGGGAGGAATCAATGTTCATGCGTCGCTTTTGCCTCGATATAGGGGTTCGGCACCAATTCAGTGGGCCGTTATTGACAACGAGAGGGAGACAGGGCTTACCGCCATGTTTATGGATGAGGGTATGGATACTGGCCCCATCCTTTTGCAGCAGAAGGTGGATATCTTGGAAGGAGAGACGGCAGGTGAGTTGCATGATAGGCTGTCAGATTTGGCACCTGGATTGCTCATAAAGACCCTGGGGGGCCTGGTGGACGGAAGCGTTACGAAGAAAAAACAGGATGATTCGCTTGCTACCTATACCTCAAAGCTTACCAAGGAACAGGGCATGTTAGACTGGTCATGGCCGGCAGAACGTGTCTGCGGGCTAATCAGGGGTTTGGATCCCTGGCCAGGGGCCTTTACTTATTATAACAAAACAATGCTGAAACTGTACGGATGTTCCCTTGCGAGTCCTGCACAAACCGGTTTGGTGCCAGGCCGGATAAGGGGTTTGATTAAGGGAGGCCTGGAGATAGAAACCGGCAAAGGGTCTGTGACAGTTCGAGAGATACAGGCACCAGGAAAGAAACGACTGCCAGCCCAGGAATATATGAGGGGGAGCCAGTTGAGTTTGGGAAGTATTCTAGGCAACCAAGGATAATTTGTATTTGTTTGTCTCGTGAAAGCTCCGGTTTCCGCTGGAGCTACTCTGCTTTATTTCAAGCAAAGCTCGGCCGTTCCGGCAGGTACTGGCCCGGGGCAGGTGACCGAAATCCCAATGCTCTAAACCAAGAGGTCTTTTCCAAGAGCAAGCCAATTCTAAGCTGTTTCGAATTTTGAACATTCGAGTTTAGATATTGTTTCGGATTTAGTATTTCGGATTTCGAACTTAATAGTTCTGATAGAATCAGCGATTTCATTTCACCACAAAAAGCTGACATTAATCCGCCCGAAGTCCGGCGGATTAATGTTAAGATCTTGAGCTATGGAGACATTTAGTCCATGGAAGCTGCGCTAAGTCCACGTTTCCCCCCGAAAGAATGATCCCGATGTGTTTTCCAGAGAGCTGAGGGGCTTTGGTCAACAATGCCCCGAGGGTTACTGCGGCTGAAGGCTCCGCGATTATCTTCATCCTCTCCCAAATGAGGCGCATCGCCGTAACTATACCTTCTTCACTCACGGTAACGATATCTCTGACATGCTTTCTTATGAGAGGAAATGTGAGGTCACCAAGGGATGTGCGGAGCCCGTCTGCTATGGTATCAGGATTATCTGAAGGGATGATTCTGCCAGCGCGAAAAGAACGATATGCATCATTAGCTCTTTCAGGCTCCGCGGCGATCACCTGAGTCTTTGGTGAAAGTGCGGAAACCGTAAGAGCGGTTCCACTCAGCAACCCACCTCCGCCCACCGGGGTCATCACGATATCAAGCCCTGGAACCTCTTGGCAGAGTTCCAGCGCAGCAGTCCCTTGCCCCGAAATCACCCGATAGTCATTATAGGGATGGATAAACACAGCACCGGTACGGTCGACTACTTCAGCCAAACCCTCCTCCCGGGCAGCAAGAGTTGGTTTGCAGAAAATGATCTCGCCGCCATACTCAGCCACGGCATCCTGTTTTACCTGGGGGGCGTTTTCAGGCATCACCACATAGGCCTTAATCCCTCGCCAGCGGGCAGCAAGGGCCAAAGCAGCCCCATGGTTGCCTGATGAGTGTGTAGCCACCCCGTACAGAGCCTCTTCATTTCTGAGGGTAAAAACCGCATTGGTTGCCCCCCGGATTTTAAATGCGCCGGCCTTCTGAAAGTTTTCACACTTAAAGAATATCTCCGCTTTGCACATCTGGTTAAGGCCAGCACAGGTCAGAACAGGGGTGCAATGCACAAAAGGCTTGATTCTTTCAGCAGCCTCCCTCACCTCTCTTATCGTTGGTTCATTTGTCATTCAACCCTGGATCGTTATGGATTCATCCTTCCTTTGACAGGCGGCGTGCAATTTCAAAAGCAGCGGCGATTCGGATAGTCTTTACATTTGAGATACCCTTAAATGCTGAGAATTTTTCCAAAGGCTGGTTTGCCATTCCTTTGAATGAGCCGAAGTTGGCGAGGATCTCTTCCGCAATTTTCTCGGCGGGCTTGCCTTTAATACCAGAGGAGATCAAAATAGCGAGAAGCTCGCTATCTGAAAGGCTTTCTGGCCCGAGTTCCCTGAGTTTACCTCCAGGATGCCTCCACGTTTGAGTTGCCGAATTCATTTTTTGACCCTCAAGCCAGTTTTTCTCTGTTTTTCCACCCACCTGTTAATATCTTCTCCCTATCTTCAGTTTCCTTATCGCCTTTATAATAGATTTCAACTAACTCAATTTTATCCCGTTCCTCAAAATAGGCGTAAATCACCCTGATACCTGATTGGACCCCTTTGCCTTTGACGGAGCGGCATGCGAATTTTTTCGCTTTGTAGATTTTGGGGCTTTCAATCTTTAAACCTGGAACCTGAAAAACTCCCTTGTTGTCAATTTTTAGTCTATGATAAAGATTCAACTCGTTCTTTATGAAGATTTTTAGGTCATCTTCGAGGGTTTTGAATCTTTTGAGAAGCTTATTCATATCCTTGTCGAATTCAGGAACACGGGAGATTTCAAAGAATATCTTCATCGTATTCTCTTGCTGAATAGGGAGGCGTTCTGTAAAAAACAGACTCATATTCAATAACTTCTCCATCCTCTGTCGTCAACCAGGGGACATCGTTATGAGAATATTCACTTATCTGAGCAGCAGTCATATCAGAAAGCCTGTTCAAGACATCATCAATTATTTCAATCTCCTTAGCCTTTAATGGAGAGAGGTCTGCTCTTCTCAAAGGTAAGTACTTGGTTTGGGGATATTCAAAATACTTGCTTTCAACCTTTTCGATTTCCTCTTCTTTGATCATTCTACTAACTATCTTTTTGAATTCTATAGGAGTTGGTCCATAGCGATTTTTAATGTATGTTGCGCCAATCAACTGCTCTTCATGTTTTTCATAGAAATTGAAGTCAATAAAGTAGAGAAGCTTATAGATTACAGTCTCTCCTATATTTGGCTTTGAACCAACCTTGTTAAGGATGTAAAGAAGAACTGCCTTGAATTTCTCTAGATTCTTTTGGGGAACACTGATTCTAATTTGAGGCCTCTGTCCTCTCTTTTTCTTGCTTCCCTTTAGAATAACCTCTGGTTCCTTTCTTAGATCCAGTAAACTGTCTACAGAAAGATTAAATATTTCCGAGAGCCCTATCAATTCATCAGCAGAAACTTTTCTTTCTCCATTTTCTATATGAGAAATCGCTGGCCGTGAAACCTCCAATAGCTCAGCGAGTTTTTGCTGGTTCATTCCCAATTGCTCTCTCAATTCCTTTATCCTATGACCAATCTTACCCATCATCTTCTCCTTGTATAATACCTATTTGTTGTGATCTACATACTGTAAAATATCTGTGTGTAAAGAATATAGACCATGTAAGATAATTTATCAAGATAATGTTAAATTATATTACATGTAGGAGATAAATCACCTTTATTTATCAAGGGAATTTGGTCATCGGAAAACTTTTTGACGGAGTTTTTGTGTTATGATATACAAAAGGGTAATGGAGGGATGTCCGAGTGGTCGAAGGAGGCGGTCTTGAAAACCGTTGTCCCGAAAGGGACCGTGGGTTTGAATCCTACTCCCTCCGCCAGGAAATTTAACGCTGTTAAATTTCACCTGTGGCTGGTAGCAATTAGCTCTTAGCAAAGAGGTTTTCCACAACACGTTGATGCTACAAGTAAAAACATAACAGCAAATAGTAATCCCGCTGGTAGCTTAATTATGCTAAATTTCATTATTGGCCTTTGACTTGTGTGTGGAAAACTATGATGCTATAGGCTACGGGGTGAAAGTAATCTCGTAAGGGATTCTATGAAATTTAGATTCAAAACTTTCAGAGTGTACCAAGATGCTAAAGATTATTGCAAGTTCTCCCGTGATATAATAAGGTGACATATTGAAAAAGTGGATAAAGGCCTCGCAAATCAGATAGAGAGGGCAATGAATTCTATTGTGCTGAATATTGCTGAGGGATCGGCTGACAATTCTGATACTGAATTTGCCCGATTTTTGGTATATTAATGAGATCTGTCTATGAAACCGTTGCAGGATTTGATCTGGCAACCCTCTATGAATATATTGATGAGGATTTAAATCAGAGCGTTGAAGACAAGGCATACAATCTAGTAAAGCAAATAGCATCATCCCGAAACAAGCTTAAAAGATAATGCTATAAGCTAGGAGCTATTAGCTAGTAGTATCCTGCTATAGCGGGATTTGCGGAGAGATGGCCGAGTTGGCTGAAGGCGCTCGCCTGCTAAGTGAGTGTGGGGCGAAAGTTCCACCGAGGGTTCGAATCCCTCTCTCTCCGCCACCATACTTCATATTCTCCTTTATCACGTTTCTTTAATTCTTCGCCAGGTTGTCCCATCTTTTGTGTCAGTCACCTCAACCCTTAGTTTTCTAAGCTCATCTCTCAAGTGATCAGCCCGTGCCCAATCCTTTTTCTGGCGAGCGGCGGCCCTTTCCCTTATTAATTCCTCTGTTTGTTGAGAGGGTTCTGGTTCTCCTAGATCCATGATCATGAGCACTGAATTAAGCCCGGAGAGAACATCCTCGATCTTTGTTCGATCAGACAGATCTAGACCCTGAAAATCTATGATACGATTGATGCTGTGGATAAAGTCAAAGAGTGCTGCCAGGGCCTGCGAGATATTCAGATCGTCATCCATTGCCCCTACAAACTTCTGTTTGAGATCATAGATCAATTGATCAATTTCACCTATGACCGGCCCTTTTTGGCAGGTGCGGAGTTTGTCAACGAACCTGTCTAGCCGGGACACTGTTTTTTTTGCCACATCAAGCTTTGACCAGGAAAAATCCATTGCCTTGCGGTAGTGCATACTGATGAGCCAGAATCGAACTTCCCTTCCGGTATATCCCCTATTGAAGACGTCTCTGAGGGTGAGCGCCTTTTCTTGGGGTATTTCAGGATGGTTTTTTTCTTTTACCAGTTCATTGTGAACCCAGTAGTTGGCTAATGGCTTACCGGTAAGGGCCTCTGATATAGCTATATCATTTTCATGGTGCGGAAAGATGAGGTCCATACTTCCGGTCTGTATGTCAAAGGTCTCCCCAAAAGATTTCATGGCCACGGCAGCACACTCTATGTGCCAGCTGGGTCGGACGTTGCCCCACCTCGTGGGAAAGAAGATTCCTCTCTTGAGTTCATGCAATCTTGATAATCATATAAAGGGCTATATGTCATAATACAGTGCAGTTGATACTCGTCAAGCGTGACATTTTCCCATGGAACGCTAAAGCTAAATGTCACTCCAGCCTGACGAGTTCAAGAGAGACACCTCCCTATCCATAGCAAAAGATGCTATGGAACCAGTACGCATAAGCGTAACAATTTTAATAGGATTTAGGAGGTGCCCAAATGAAATCATACGCAGGAATCGATTTACATTCAAGTAATAACTATGTCGGAATTATCAATGAAGAGGATCAACGGTTGTATCAGAAGAGATTGCCAAATCAGTTAGAGCATATCCTTCAGGCCCTGGAGCCATTCAAAGAATCCATGGAAGGTGTGGTTGTTGAGTCAACGTATAACTGGTACTGGTTGGTAGATGGCTTACAGGAACGCGGATACAAGATGCATTTAGCCAATCCTTCAGCGATAAAGCAATACGAGGGGCTGAAGCACACCGATGACAAATGGGATTCATTCTGGTTAGCGCACATGAAACGACTGGACATATTACCAGAGGGCTACATCTATCCCAAAGAGGACCGTCCGGTGAGGGATGTACTGCGCAGAAGGCTTCTATTCGTAAGGCATAGGACGTCCCATATCTTGAGTCTTCAAAGCGCGATTACAAGAAATCTTGGCTATAAGATGTCGAGTCGAGATATCAAGCGGCTTGATGAGTCTGATGCTGATACATTGTTTGAGGACCCTTTTCTGATCCTGGCTGCCAGAAGCAGCATATCCGCAATTCAATTTTTAAGGACAAGGATTGCCGAGATTGAAAAGGCAGCAAAGTCGCATGTAAGGCTTAAGCCGGAATTTGAATATCTTCTGACAATGCCGGGGATCGGCAACATCCTCGGTTTGACCATTATGCTGGAGGTTGGAGATATCTCCCGGTTTCCCACTGTAGGGAGATATTCTTCCTATTGCCGGTGTGTAAAGAGTGAAAGGGTATCGAATAATAAAAAGAAAGGGGAAGGCAACCGTAAGAACGGCAATAAATATCTTGCCTGGGCCTATGTAGAGGCCGCAAACTTTGCCAACAGGTTCTATCCGGAGGTACAGAGTTTCTATAAAAGTAAAAAGGCAAAAAAGAATGGGATAGTCGCTATCAAGGCATTGAGTAACAAATTAGCCAGGGCATCCTATTACGTCATGCGAGATCAGGTGCCCTATGATCCCAAGAAACTCTTTGAGTAATCAGCTTGGGTGCAGGAGTGAACCGGGCAAGGGGTTGGTATAAATCCACAAGACTTGATTGGTATCTACTGCACCCATATTACATAGCCGGCGATTCATTTTACATCCTGATTTGCCTATGCCGTGAGCTTAAAAGGGGTTGGCTAATAACCATAAGATTTGTAATGCATCCTACTGGACACGGTATGGAACCGATGATTTTCTGGGGTCCGAGTGAACAGGACCAGGGGCTGTGCTTAAGGCATTGCTTCAAGCACAACAATAGCCTTGATCCCGATGGATGACTGGTGCGGGTCAGTGAGTGACCAGAACCAATAAGACAAGAAGTACCGGGTGCGAAAAGGGGTGAAAACGAGGCCGTGCTGGTGCTGGGCTTAGAGCCAAGCAAAAAAGGGGAACTTTTTTGTCATGGAGAGGTGTTTTTTCTCTTGACTCGCCCTTTAATGGGTGACCTCTTAAGCAGGGTAAAGTCTCGTGGGTTGTCTTTTTCATATTGATCTAGGTCAACTGTTTTCCCGACCCTCATTTTATCTAAATCAACCCTGGAAAGTTTACCATAGTGCTGAAACCGGGAAATGTCGAAATACACAGAGCGTAACCGCTCATAGGCGAAGCCCTTTTCTAAGAGTCTTTGAGTGATATCTATCATTTCCTCAACATGTTGACTAACCAAAGGGTAACTGGTTGCCCTTTTGATTCTCAGGGCATCCATATCATTCAAGAATTCTCTGTAATATTTCTCGGTAAAGGTTTTTACGTCCTCCCCTGCAGCCTCAGCTCCCTGAATTGTCCTGTCATCCAGGTCGGTTATGTTTATGATATGGGTTACCGTAAAACCCTTGAACTCAAGGTGCCGTCTCAATAGGTCAGCGACCCCGTACCTCCTGCAATCGGCAAGGCCGATGAATCTTGATACGGTTGGTCCGCATGAATACACAGACACTGTGTTCTCATTGATGGGAATAAAGGCATCTTTTTGCCTGGTCATGGTATTGAAGAGGATGATGCCAGTCTTCTTTCTGTCCATAAAGAGCGTGGTACTCAGGTATCGTTCTCCACCGTCAGGCAAGATCACTACGAGCAGGCCTTCTTCTATTTCCTGGGCTATTTTGAGAGCAGCGGCCATGGCTGCCCCAGAGCTCATGCCCGCAAATATCCCCTCTTCCTTGGCAAGCCGCCGTGTCATCTCAAAGGCCTCTGCATCTTCAATATAGACAATGCGATCCAGGAGGTTCTTATCGAATATTTCAGGTTGATAAGATTCCTTCATATTTTTCATTCCCTGGATACTATGACCCAGATACGGCTCGACCCCGACTACCTCGATTCTTGGATTGAGTTCCTTGAGTTTTCTGGAAACACCCATTGCCGTGCCGGTAGTGCCCATAGCAGTCACCACCATGGTCACTTTTCCTTC
The DNA here is from genome assembly GCA_030603345.1 of Pseudomonadota bacterium. Lineage (GTDB taxonomy): Bacteria > Desulfobacterota > DSM-4660 > Desulfatiglandales > B25-G16 > JADFWK01. Next base: position 1,645 of record JAUVXZ010000041.1, on the reverse strand, counting down.
AGTCTGTTCCCAAATCTCAAGGGCAGTCCCGTCATAATGGGCCTTCCAGTTGCTTTCATTGTTGAATTGGTCTGCCAGCCAGTATTTGTCTGGCTCTTCTCTGACCAGACTATACACCTCTTCAATAGCACCATCGGTGCCGAGACGGGAGGAAGTATACCTGAGATCTGCCCCTAGAGCCTTTAGAATTCTCTTCCTTTCCTCACTCACTGAATCAGACATGGTGAGCAGCACCCGGTAACCCTTAGTAGCAGCCACTAGGGCAAGGCCTATTCCGGTGTTACCGCTCGTGGCCTCAACAATGACCTTATCCTTGGTCAAGTTGCCACTGTTCTCTGCCTCTTCAATCATGGAAAGAGCTATTCTATCTTTGATTGACCCCCCTGGATTGAAAGACTCAAGTTTGGCAACTATGGTAACCTTGTGGTTACTGGTGAGATGCCGTATAGGCACAATAGGCGTGTTTCCAATTGTATCGAGTATGTTGTTGTGTTTCTTGCTCACCGTGGTCTCTTGGCCCTAAACAGGGTTATTCTTGAGTATCGTTCAAAAGTGTTGGCATGAACCATAATGAGTAGTCGTTCACGTTCTAAAGGAGGTCATGGCTGTTTTTGAAAGGCGATATCTTAAAAAAAATTCCACCGGATCTTGCAGTGGCCAAATATGTGGGGTTTACACCTCCGAAGCCCTGGGAGTCTCCGTCTGGTTCATCTAAACCCCACATATTTGGCCACATCCCTTGAGGCCAATAGATAGCGCCTTGAGAAAATTGGCATGACTGGATAGAGGTAAGTATGTACACGTTCTTTAACCAATATACCATAGAGTAAACACTTTTCAATGATACTAGTCTCTTGTTACTGTCCTGGGCTCATTGAATGGGTCCAAAAGAAAAAAGCTCAACTGAATCCTTGCTCAAGTACCTCCTCCAACTTGTCGCGGCCGAGTCCGGCTATCCCCATTTCCTCAAGTGACATACCCTCTTTCATATAATCGGTCTGGTTTATCACTGATGCAAACTCAATGACAGCATCGATAAGTGGCGTGGACACGCTGAATTGTTGGCCCAGTTTCTTGATAGGTACGAGCCCGTATGGGAGATCTTCAGTAATGTATCTGCTCTTAACAGATTCAGGGCCTGATATCTTTGCCACAGTGCCTTCCTTATCAAAGGCAGCCCTAAAATACGTTGACATGATCGTGCTTTTTTTCCAGAAATCTTCTTCCGGGTATTCCAGCATTGGAACCCCAACAGCTGCGGCTACCTTTGATACCTCTTCAAAAATCGCTTTGATCCCCCTTGATATGGAGAGGGTATTTCCGTCCCGGTACAGGTAGAAATCTTTACCCATCGTATCAACCCAACCGGCATTCATAACCGTACCAACGGGGTGCACAATGGGGTTGAGATTGTTCAAAGTGGTAGCAAGAACATTTTTCCCGGGAACCACCGGATACATGTTCTCTACATCCCCCATCACTCTCTCTGTGTCTCGCGCAGGTAACGTGGCCAAAAGGAGCGTAACTGCCCAAACCATGATCTGTACCGTGCCTGGCTCTACAAGTCTGCAACCCCAGGGTAGGGTATGTGCCTCGGCAAGGGTAATCTCCTTTTTTATCCGTTTTTCTTTGAGCATGTTGGCGA
>JAUVXZ010000169.1 GCA_030603345.1 Pseudomonadota bacterium | reverse complement strand
TCTGCCTGCACATCGGCTGTTCCATAATAATCACTGGAATGAGATCAACCTGCAGGTGAGGATCAATGAATTAATAGAACACCACATTGACAGGTGCGCCGACATCTTGAAGATTCTGAAGCAAGGACCAAAAACGGCCAGGGAAATCGCAGCAGCGCATTTTGAAGAGCCTTTGCTGAAAGGAGTTGGGATTATGATGGCTGAAAATGAAATCCTCAGCCATTGCGAGCTGTTAAGTGCCAGCAACGATGTGTTTTTAGCGGGAGATACAGGATTTGAGGCTACCGGCAGCTCACATTTTGAATCCTTGATCCAATCCCTGGAAGCCGAATGATTGAAGGTATAAAACTGTGTGCCTGCCCGCCGTTCTTCTTGTCCGCCGTCTTTATGGCGGACTGGCGGGCCTGCCTGTGCTTGGCCGAATCAGTTCCACTTTAGAAAGTTATGATAGAATCTGTCGAGTATACAAAAATAGCGTTTCGGGTGAGTATTTTACAGTTGTGAGCGCTGAAACGGGAGGTGATTGGGGCAAAAGGAAATGTTTGATCATGACACATGGCAAAAGTAAAGATTTGCCCTTGCCCGCCGTTCTACTGGCGGGCCGGCTCACTTCATAAACTTATTTTCTTAAGAGCGTCGCCCCTTTAAGTTGCGGTGTCAATACTTATTATTTAAGATTTATCCCGCCCGTCGAAGATGCCGCAGCGCGGTGCCCCGGTGAACCGGGGACCCTCCGGGTGTTCAACTGGGGTTAAACGTTCTTGCTTTTATTTAACTGGGATGTGACCCTGTCGTTTTCCTCAGGTCCAGCCATCTTTTTGCCTTAAGCTCAAATCTCGGTAGCGAGCCGAATTCCACAAACTCCACCGGTAATTTGATTGTGAGTGCATCCGTGATTGCCCCTTCCAGCTTTTTCTTTAATTCTGGATGTCTTGTCGGATCGGTGTCGGGTTGGGGCTCGACTTTCACAGTGACTTTGCTTAGCTCACCTCTGTTTTCAATGACCAGTTGAAATTCATCTCCCAGTTCGGGAATTTTTCTCACGATGTCTTCAATCAATGATGCAAAAATGTTCACGCCGCTTATGGACACCATATCATCATGGCGACCGATGATTCTGAACCTTGGCGAAGTCCGGCCACACTTGCATGGGGTGTCATCGTAAATACAGAGGTCCCGGGTTCGGAAATTGAACCCTGTGATCAGCGTTCGTTGAACCAGAGAGGTCAGCACCAGTTCTGATTCCTCCCCCGGTTTCGCCGGCTCTGAACTGTCGGGTTTGAGGAATTGGTAGATCATGGTGTCTTCGGAAGTTGTGTGAAAACCGTCCTGTTCCTCGCATTCGATTCCGCAAATACATGGGGGGGAGAGTTCACTGATGCCCATAAAATTCCGGGTACCCCCTGGCAAATCAAACAACTCCTCGATTCTTTTCTTTGAGGCATCCGGACATGGCTCACCACCGATCAGAATGAATTTTAATCCCAAGCTTTTTAGATCTATCCCCATCTCCCTGGCCGTTGCGGCCATGTGCAGGATATAGGAAGGTGTGGTTACAGTCACCGTAGGTTTAAAGTCCTCTATTAAACCGAACCTCTGTCTCGTATCAAAAGGAGGGCCGGCGGTAATACTCGTTACGCCTATCTTGTCAAAGGCGAGTTGAAAAACCCAACCGGCCGTCCAGAGTGTGAGAGGGAAAGGGAGAAAAGCCACATCTCCCGGCCTTATCCCTGCCGCCCACACGACCCGGGCCGAGGCGTCAGCATAGGTTTCCCATTCTTCTCTGTCCAGGATAAAGCGCCTGGGTTTGGCCGTTGTGCCACTGGTGCTCAGCAGTTTGGCTCCCCTCCTGTAGACATCTTCAAGTGGACGGCACAACAGCCCTCCGAATATGCTGCCTTCCTTTTCAAGATGCGCCGTGTGCACCTCTTTATGCATGTATGGGACCTTTGCTAAATCTTCTATTGTACGGATATCCTCCGGCCTCATTTTGGCTCTTTCGAATTGCCCCCGCCAGAATCGAGAATGGGCGTAGATATACTCAGCCTGCTCCTTCAACTTTTCCTCCTGCAGCGCCCGAATCTCGTCCCTTGGCGCACACTCAAGTCCCCCCGACCAGTATTTTTCATCAACGCTGTGCTCTGCCATACCCATCCTCCAATTTTCATCATGTGATAGCCCTGTATGGTGGCTGCCTGGCATCAAGCATTATCCAGGTATTCAAAATCAACCTCTTCACTCAACCATTTTGGATCGGGCTTTTGTTTCTGGTTGTAAAAGATCTCTTCTCCCTTGATGAGTAGTTTTCTTAAACGGGGAAAGCGTTGAGCCATTTCGCGTATACTCCTGTGCCATGCATTATTAGCATGGCTCCAGGGACAAACCGCCTGGCAGATGCCGCAGGTTCTCCCAACGGCGGCCCAGTATCCATAGCATTTGTCCGAATTGACATGCCATTTGAGGTATCCCCGAACCTCCTCACGGCTCCCCGCGGGAATCGCCCCTGAAGGACAGGCCTCGGCACAGATCCCGCACTTGTCACAAAAGTCCTGCATACCAAAATCAACAGGCTTGTCAGGGGTGAGGGGCAGATCTGTTATCACGCTTCCGGGACGCCAGTTGTTACCAAATTCTTTGGTAACCGTATAACCGCATCGGCCGTCTTCCCCGATTCCGCAGTCGATGAACAGGGGCGGTACCATGTAGGGCGTGTTGGTCGTTGGACTGGGTCTCGCGTGCCACCCCAAACGCTTTATGTAATCCGCCAAGGCAAATGAGACATAACTCGCAAAGGAGTACTTCCAGCCCACCTCGAGATTTACACCAAGCCCGGTATGGGTTTCGAGATAATAGGGACTCTGGGGAAAGGCCATGCAGATGACATAGGGATATTGGGTCTCGCTGTCATAGGGCTTTCCATAGGCCGGTGCATGGGCATGAGAGTAAACCCACCTCTGATCCATTTTGGCGATACGGACACGCCCGGCCCCCAAAAAAAGAGCCAATGCCTTTATTTTCCTCGTCATCTGCCTGGGATTCGGGACGGCCTTTTTGGGATTAAGCATCATTCCCGTGGGCATGGACTTCAGGGGGGCCATGTGCTTAAAATAATCGGGCCGCCCAAAAATCCAGGCCCGGCTGAAAGTGGCAATGGCCATCTGTTCGTTTATGGGGCTTTTTTCTAAAAGCCTTTCCCCCATGATTCGCGCTCTGCCCCTGCTTTTATCGTCCATCTCCCGCAACTCGGGGTGGCGGCCGTAATATTCGTCGTACCACTCGGTCCCTTCCTCCAAAACAATACGAGAAAACACGTAATCCCTTGCATCGACACGCTCAATGGGGCCGACAACCTTGTAGGTCGGGTGATCGACCTCAGGGGGCTGGGTCCAAACAAAATTTCTCCATGAACCGGCATCGAGGTCCATCTCCCGTGTCTCGTCTTTAGATTTCAATTCCAACATGATTTCACCCTTCAAGTGGGCATGCCAACCACATTTTGCCATTATCTGTGCGAATGTAGCTCTCGATAATATCACACACAGTTTTGGACCTTTTATGAGTGTAAGTATACACTAGATGTGAGATAACGTATCCGCCAATATCCCATATTCTTTGATATGGCATCTGCCTATCAGTAATATAGCATAACCAATGCGTTAGTACCAGCTCGTCAGAAGTGAGATCATCACTGAAGTGGTTGATAAGGTTGTAATTTGAGGGATCGTTCCAACGAATTTCATCAAGACCTGAAAAGGCCTCAAGAATCGCCTTCATTTCGTTCACACTAACGACTGCTAGCGGTTCCAAATACTACTTAATTTTATATTGTTAATTGTAACAGGCCTGGAATTGGAATATTGAAATCTATGAAAAAGGAGAATCTATCTCTTTTTAGCATGAGGATGTGTGCAGCTCACGTCTCCTGCGGCCAACGTCGACATACCGACGAGGAGGATCACCAGAAGCGGGCTCACGAACTTGCTGATTGGGTTCGTCCGACATCTCATCAGAATTGCTCCTTTCGTATGAGGGTTTTTTTCAGTGCCTGCCTTGGCCAAACACCTATACCTCTATCCAATTCTAATAGTATGCGAAGTGAAGTCAATGTGACCTGACCCCTATCTTTTTTTCATTCTAATCATTTCCCTATTGTAATTGCCGGATCATACCTCCCTGCAACTGTTGGGCTCTGAGCATTTCGTGTTTCGCGCCTGACCTTTTCAGACAAATATGACGTAAGCTCCCCAAGTGACACGGAACTGTCTTTGTTGTAATCTGCATCACCTTTAAGTCCCTTTAGTAAGAAATAAGTGAATACTCCATGGCCACCACCCCATCTATTGCTCTCCTGGGAGAATTGATTGTCACTTGAAGCGCTGATAACACAAACGCCATCACCAACTTGGGATAGATTTTGTATGCCGGAACTTATTGGGTTAATCTTGATACCTCGGTTTGCTCTCCTTGCAATATCAAATGACTGCCCTACACCGCCGGAGTGGCAGGCATCTGCGATAACCACAACCTTTTTCGCTCTTATAAAGCGCTTTAAGGCTGTCTCTATGTCCCACATGGGGAAACCGGTGGTTGCTATGCTGTTGTACTGAGTATCATAAGGAAGCAGAAAGAGGTTATCTTGAGAATCCGGCGATTCAGGCGAGCCATGGCCGGCAAAATAAATAGTTACCATGTCTTCACCGAGTGCTCCTCTGAGCCATTCAAATAATGCCTTCTTTATATTTGCTCCTGTTGCCTCTTTGTTAAGTAACTGCTTAACGTGTGAGGGCGCATACTCGCCACCATCTGGTGAAATAGCCCACTTATAAAAGGCTTGTGCATCAGAAGATGCGTAGCGAAGGGCCGGTATTTGTGTGTCCTGATAATGAGAAATTCCTATGATTACTGCCCAGCGCACTGCTGTTTTGGCTTCTTCTTTCTCGACTAAATCATCTCTGCGCTTTCGGTCGGTTTGGGTCTTTGCCATGTGTGGTGTAATCCCAACAGAAAGACTCTTCTCAAGATATGATCCATCCCTCTTGATCTGCACTATAACTTCTGAACCGAATTCCGCCTTCTTAATTATCTCTTCATAAAACTTCTTGTTTGATATGCCCCTGAGATCTTTGCCGTCAAAATTTGTCAATATATCCCCTGATCTGAGACCAGCCAAACTTGCGGGTGATCCTTTTATTACTTTAGCAATTTCGACGCCACCTTCCCGAGCGCTGAATTCTATTCCAAGATAAGGTCTTGGGCCTAAAATATCATACGCCTTCTGATACTTACCTTGCATCACATACTTTCCAGCCCAACTTATTTTGATCTGCTCTTTTTCATAGTCATCCTGGCAGGTTTTAAGTGCATTGGAAAACGCTGTATGTGCATTTTCATAATTCGCCAGTGCATAATATGCTTCCCCTAAGCCCTGATAATTCCCGAATACCTCCTTGATGTTATTTGCTATCTTGAACTGGACAATAGCTTCCTCATATTTCTTGAGGTTGAAATAGGTCCACCCAAGTCGATTGTAGGCAAACCAATTCTTTGGATCCATCTCTACATATTTTCTAAAATGGATAAGAGCTGCAGTAAAACCCCCTAACGCATAATACGATTGGCCCAAGCCCTGATGATTCCCTGATACCTCCTTGATGGCATTCGCTATCTTTAACTGGGCAACAGCATCCTCATATTTCTTGAGGTTGAAATAGGTCCACCCAAGCCAGTTATAAGGAAGCCAATTGGTCGGTTCTGATTTCGTGGCTTTCAGAAAAAACTCCGATGCAGATTCATAATCACCAGCTTCATATCGCTGTTTACCCTGACTAAAGGCACTGATTGTTGTGCGAGGCGGTTGTGTTTTAGGTGCAACCATTGTTGGTGCACAATTTGACAAAACCAGAAGCAAGGGAAGGATAACAACTGTTGCAATTAACAGCATGCTGTGTTTTCTAAATTCCATTTGATCTCCTCCGGTCGACATTATGCCGCACAAACGAATATACGAATTAGTTTCTGTATACCTCGATATATTTGGTTTTTTACCGAATTTTTTCGTGCCATGATGAGCAGAATCAGGTTTCTCGCCGCCTCTCAATACCTCAAGCGTGACCCTGAATTGCTTGGCCGGGTGGTGATTGGGGCAAAAGATAAGCGCTTGATTCCGAAAAATGGCATAAGTAAACACTCGGCCATTGCCACACAGGTTTTGATTTCTTCTATCGGCAATAGAGACGCATTTGTTAAGGGAAAACTCATTTACTCGGGATTTTTGGCAAGGGGTGGAGGTTGGGAAAGGCTGACCTTCTCGATGTTTAAGCGGTGGTCGGTCTACGATAGTATTAAAGAAAGCTGAGAGCTGACCGCTGAATGCTTAGATGGTGATTGAGATGGTGATTTGGGCAAAAGGCAATGCTTGATCCCGAAAAATGTCAAAAGTAAAGATTTGCTCCTGCCCGCCGTTCTACTGGCGGGCCGGCTCACTTCATAAACTTAGTTTTTTAAGAGCGTCACCCCTTTCAGTTGGGGTGTCAATACTTATTATTTAAGATTTATCCCGCCCGTCAAAGATGCCGCAGCGCGGTGCCCCGTTGAACCGGGGACCCTCCGGGTGTTCAACTGGGGTTAAACGTTCTTGCTTCTATTTAACTGGGATGTGACCCTTTTGTTTCATTGGCCCTGTCTAAACACCTCTTGGAGGAAATAAGGGTGTGTATTTTATGGTCTTTAGGTTTACCACCAATATTCCAGACACAATCAATACTAACGCCAGCAAAATATTGAAAGTGATAGGTTCTCCAAGAACCAGACCACCCAGCAAAACCCCGGATATGGGCATAATGAAAAGAAAAGAATGCAGTGAAACGGCCCTGTATTTCTGAAGCATACTATACCATGCCACAAAACCAAAAGAAGCTGCTACAAGACCCTGGTACAAGAGAGCAACCAGGACATTTAAGTTCACATGGTCTATCATTTTGCCATCCCACAAAACGCCTGCGAGAAAAAAGAAGGGAACCGAGAATATCATGGGGTAGAGCACGATTTGAAAAGGGTCAAATGCGTTTATGATTTTCTTCGTATAAACCGTGTTGCAGGCCCATATAAAAGCAGTGATGAGTATCATAAAATCCCCAGTTTGAATATCCGTTGTTATCCCTTTTCTCCCCAGAAAGACCATGGCCATCCCTGTAAACCCCATGAAAAGTCCCAGAATCTTCCTTTTTGTGATTTGATCTCCTGGGATGAAACAATGGGCCAGAAAAAGAACAAAAAAAGGTTGAAGATTAATCAGCAGGGTCCCTCGGGAGGCGTTGGTTCTGTTGAGCCCAAGATAGAGCAAGCCTAGTTGTACAGTAAAAAGCATTGAGATAATCAACAGTTGATGTGCCTGCCCTTTCTTGATAATAAAGGATCGCCGAGTAGTTCTGGCCCAGAGAAGAATTGCTAATGTGGCTATGCTGAAACGAAGTCCCGCTGTTGTGAATGCCCCCAACCCAGAGAGACTGATCTTGATAGCTACGGCATTGGCTCCAAAACCAATACATAGAATTGA
>JAUVXZ010000249.1 GCA_030603345.1 Pseudomonadota bacterium | reverse complement strand
CGCTTTTAGTATCTAAAGCTCACTGAATACCAGTCTGTCTCAAAATCCCACAGGGAGAGAAAAAAGAAGACATAGTTTAAATAAAAGGGCAATTCAATTTTATCAAGCTCTGCCTTCAGCCGGAGCTGATACTGAAGCCCTTTTTTGAGATTAGCGAGCCTAGTCACCGTTAAGGCAACTACGTCTGCCATCAGTTTCTTGGCCTCCTCAAAATCCTTGCTTATGATCCTTTTGTTATTCTGTTCTGGCAGAAAAAGGCTAAACTCGTTTTTCAAGGTATTGTACGCTATCGTATGCGTTAACCTGATATCCGCAATCTTGGTATCAAATCGCTTTGGCTTGACCTCATACAGTTTGACAATAAAAGTAAATTTGGTCTCAATCCCATTCATGATCGCCTTATTCATTTCCTCAGTAAAGCACTCCTCGACCTTAAAATAAACAAGGAGATGATCCCGCGTATTCGTGACAATTATATCTGATAGGTGTGCCTCTTTTTTTGCAGAAGAAGGCTTAGGAGAGATACAGACAAGGAGAACGATACCCAAGGCACAAAGAATACTCTTTTTTAGCATCATATGATATGAAGAAATTCCTTCTGATTGCAGGAAAGGTCAGCCATCCCCTCTCTCTGGCAAAGGTTCCAGCTTGCCGCGCGCAAGAAGATTGGACAGAATGTCAGAGGCCATGTCGTAATTACAGTCAGGATATCATAGAAAAAAGGTGGGATTATTGCAAGAGATAATAATTGCAGGGTAACGTCAGAGTACAGGGTATCGGTGTCTTTTTTTTGGATTATGCCCCTGGCCCAGACCTGGCATGTAAAGCATCAGTACAAAGAGCTTACTTACGAAATACTGTAACGACCACACTGTATTCCAGAAGTGTCGCGCCAGGGCAGGCCTATAACATGGCCCCTTACTGGGTCGATTCAAAATGGTTTATTGCCTCTCGGCCCTGAGCTCGAGGCCGAAGGGCGCCCTAAGCCTTAGAATCATAGGCTCCATCTATATAAACCGTTTTGAAACGCCCACTCATCTAAACTATGTGGGGCATAACCAAAAAAAAGATACCCATACCCTGGGAGAAGCTTAAAAATCAACAGGTTAGGTTTCACTATGACGTGACCCTGATAATAATTGGGGATATACCTAAAGTGAGCTATAAGGCCGTAACATTAGGAAAAGATTGATGGACAATGATAGGCTTGTGAAAAAAAAAGAAGACTAGCTTTAAGAAACTTTAGTTCACTTTATGTTTTTTGGCACACTTGAGTTCATGTAGACGATTCAGGCGGAGGCTAAGTCAAGGGCACCGAAGGATGGTATCTTCATCCTGCTACATTCTTGCCTATCCTTAAACCGTACCACCTCCCAATACTTTTCCTGTGCCATGAATTTTCTGAGTAATTGCTGATTTAAGGTATGCCCCGATCGTTCCACCACAAAATGTCCGATAGGTATATGGCCGATGATCGCCAAATCACCTATGAAATCAAGGATCTTGTGCCTCACGAACTCATCTTTGTACCGCAACCCATCCTCATTTAGGACCCTGAATTCATCTACTACAATAGCATTATCCAATGATCCGCCCTGAGCCAGTCCATTATTCTGGAGTGTCTCAACATCTTTCAAGAAACCAAATGTCCGCGCCTTACTGATCTCTTGAATAAAGCTGGATTGCGAAAAGGAGAGTTCGTAAGTCTGATCCTTTATCAAGGGATGATTAAAGTCGATCTTATACGTTATCTTTAACTCGTTGGAGGGATAAAGGTGTACTGATCGATTGCCATCCTCAACCTTAACTGGTTTCTTCACGACAAGGAATTTCTTATTGCTATTTTGTACGGTAACCCCGGCGTTTCTCAGGAGAAAGACAAAGGGGGCAGAACTACCGTCCATGATGGGAACCTCTCCGCCATCGATCTGCACGAGGGCATTGTCGATTCCCATACCAAAAAACGCAGCCATAATGTGCTCTACCGTGGAAACACTATATCCATTAAAACCAATAGTGGTAGCCATATTTGTGCCAATGACATTGTCAAAAGAGGCCTTGACAATAGAACAGGGTGATATGTCAACGCGTTCAAAGGTTATCCCTCTGTCGGGTGGTGTTGGCTTAATAGTGAGCTTAAGCTTTTTGCCAGAGTGAAGACCTATCCCCGTGCAACTGATCTCCGATGCCACTGTCCGCTGTCTTAGATCCATAGCAACTCCTCAGACCATAGAAGATTGGTGCAAAACAACAAACTTTCCAAAGGTTATCTATATAGCAAATAGTGTACCATAATGAAAACGATTAATAAAAACGCCACGGAGTCCGGGTAACTAGTTGAAATGATATATGATTATGAAAGTGAGACTCACGGGGCGGTTCATGCGGTTATATCAAGAATGTGTCGCATTTGCCACAGGTTTGGTGTGGAATCGACACAATCGTATCAGCTCACAGAATTCAGGTTTCAGGGTTACCTTCTTTTCGTTGACCTTGTTCGTAGGCTAGAAAATGCTTCACCTGCCCGCTTGTGCCTTAACACCGATTTGCTTCCTCAACCACGCCCTAAACAGCCCCAATAACCTGTTCTTTCGATATATTCTCACGTCTCGCATGGCAGGCGGGTTTGTGAAGTGGACCTACAATCTCTGAACCCTGAACCCCTTAACCCTGAACCCATGAACGGTTACAGTGCAGCAGACCGCTGATCACCGACCCATACAAGGTGGATTGATGAACCATCATATACTATATCCCGTGCTTTTTTCCTTGTATTTTGACAAGATTTGGATCTAATATCTACTCTATGTTGCAGACGTTACGCTATCTTTCAGTATTGATAATCGTTTCTAATATTCTCGGTTGCTATCCTTTGATCAAAAAAGAGATCAAAGAACCGACCCAGAGCCTCAAAACGATACGGTATTTTTGGCCCGAATTCCAGGATGACATGGACATAGATTCCCTTGCGCTAGCGCTCGAGAGAAGCTTGCAATATATGAACAGGCTGAACCCCGAGACCGTCTTTACCTATGGACCCGATACCTATACCGTTGAACACATCCGGCAATCATTGGAAACCTTTCTGCAAATTATCAGCCAAGACTATGATATTGACCACTTTAATCGCGAGCTACGAGAGAGATTTTTGCTCTATAAAGTGGCTGGCTCTCAGGGAAGCAAAAAGGTCCTCTTTACCGGATACTTTGAGCCAATTCTGAAAGGGAGCCTTGAGCGTGATTCGGTACACAGATATCCCATTCATAGAAAACCGCATGATCTTTTGAAAATTGATTTGGGGCTCTTCCGCCCTGGATTAGAGGGACAGCGGATAGTGGCCAGAATAGATGGTGAGAGGGCAATTCCTTATTATACTCGTCAAGACATAGCCGAAGGAAGCGTACTGGAAGGAGAAAACCTCGAAATCGCTTGGCTCAAAGACCCTCTGGATGTAGCTATACTCCAGATCCAGGGCTCGGGCACGATAGCTTTGCCTACCGGAGAGTCAATCACGGTTGGTTACAGTGCCTCCAATGGGCATCCTTATAGGAGTATCGGCAGGTATCTTTTGGATAGAGGATACATTGAACCTGAAGATCTATCCCTTCAAACCATCAGGTCATTCCTGAACCAACACCCGCATATTAAAGACGAGACATTGAATTATAATCCATCTTATGTCTTCTTCCGCTTACTCGACAACGGGCCCCTTGGCAATATTGGTGTTCCTGTCACACCTGGACGATCTCTTGCTCTAGACAACAGGTTGTTTCCAAAAGGGGCTCTCGCATACATCCGCTGCCAGATGCCCATAGTAGGCGAAGATGGAAATATCCTCGGATGGAAGCCTTTTTCCCGGTTCATCTTGAATCAAGATACCGGAGGGGCAATAAAAGGTGCGGGCCGGGCAGACATCTTTTGGGGTAGCGGAGAATATGCAGAGGTGGCTGCAGGCCACCTAAAGCATGAAGGGGAGATTTATTTCTTAGTGCTAAAACCAGATTCGGGCGATGAATGAAACGATTAAGCAGAAAGTTTAGATAAATCAGCTACTTGAAGAAACACATCCTGTAATTGACTTAATAATTCAAGCCTGTTTTCCCTTATTTTTCTATCCTCGGCCATGACCATCACGTGAGAAAAAAGCTCATCGATGACAGGGGCTAAGGTAGCCATTTCATTCAGGGCCTCAAAGTAATTCTCCTCATCTATCTCCCTTTTTGCTTTATCTCTTACTTCCAGAAAAGTGCTCCACAAAACTTCCTCACTTTTGCTCTCAAAGAGTTCAGGTATTACCTTATGAGTTCTCTCAAAACCTCTTACCATGTTGGCGATACGTTTAAAGGCTGTGCCTAGTGGTTCAAAACCGTTCGAGTGGCCCCGAAACCTTTGAACTGCCTCAATTCGTTTCTCTACTTGATGCAGGAAGCTAAAATCACTTGCCATAACTGCATCAATGAAATCATGAGTAATACCTTCCGATAAAAGCATATTCTTCAAGCGATCCTTTATAAAATAAAGGACTTTATCGATAACCTTTCCCGAGTCGAATGTAAGATTTTCGCTCAAAATCGATCCTGCTCTGCTCACAAAATCCGGTATAGAAAAAGTAATTTTCTTATCTCTAATCACCCTGATGATAGCCAGTGTCTGTCGCCTGAGGGCATAGGGATCCGCTGTTCCAGTTGGCTCAAGACCTATTGCAAAAAATCCCACAATAGTATCCATCCTATCAGCCATGCCCACAATTGACCCGATAAGCGATTCAGGGAGATTACTGTCTGCTTGACTCGGT